>JBIKTI010000137.1:0-6531 GCA_044348205.1 Phycisphaerales bacterium
GCTCAACGACATCGCCCGCAAGATGACCTCTGAAGCGGAGCTCCTCAAGCGGCGCAGAAAGGGCAGCGGGCTCTCGCGCGTCGCCGCGATCGCATCGGCGCCATGGCGCAGCTACTGGGCGGTCATCAACGATGGCGACGCCACTCCCTCCGAACGGCTGCGGCGCATCGCGCCGATGGTCGCGATCTGCGCCACCGCTGCGATCGCGCTGGCGATCGCCTGCGCCGTGTACTGGGATCGATCCATGGCTCTCCTGACCGCGTGGTTCGCCGCGTGCATTCCGCTCATCGCCACCGCCGCCGCACTCGCAGGCCCCGCCTGGCGCGCGGGCAGGCTGCGCTGCACGAAGTGCGGTCACCTCTGCGCCGATGACCAAGTGAAGAGATGCTCCGAATGCGGCGCCGATCTCACGCAACCCGCCTCCGTCACGCGGAAAGAGCGCAGTGGCTACTCGTCCTTCGTGCTGCCCCTGCTGCCTGCGCTGCTGGTGGTCGGCGGGCCGTGGCTTGCCGGCACGCTCGTCGGCGTCCTTCCGCGCGGCGTGCAGGTCGCCATCTACTCGTGGACAAAGCCTCCTGCCGACTACTTCCGCAACCTGAATCCGCGCACGATGACGCAGGCGGAGATCGACGACGCGGTCGATGTCCTCATCTCATGCGCCGGGCCGCGTGGGCCACGGCCGCTCCGCGACGAGAACTTCCTCGGAACGGCGATCGCGACGGGAAAGGTGCCGGCCGCCACCATCGAGCGCGCCGCGCGCGCCATCGTCCAGGCGGAGCTCGGCCTGCACCGCGACGGCGACGCGATCGTCGCGACGGTCACGCCGTCGTTCGGCGAACTGATCCTCGGCGACGACGCGACCCCGCGCCTCGTCTTCGGTGGCGTCTCGGTCGACGGCGGCCCGTGGACGAAGGGCGCCGACTGGTCGCTGTTCATGCACGACATCGACCGGTTCTGGCGGCAAAACGGTCAGCTGCGCACGCTGCCCGAATCAAAGCTCGCCTTCACCGCGCGCCTCGAGGGCACATCGCCCGGCAAGCGCACCGTCCGTGCGCGCTGTTGGATCGTGGTGTGGGGGCCGTCGTGGGAGCGGTACACGCCCGAGTTCGACGAATCGGGCGCGCTGATACCACCTGCGGACGCGCTTGGCGTCTACCCGCTCGAGCTCAAGGCGACGGTTGACTTGAGATGATCGTCACGATGCGTTCGGCTTGCGATACACCATGCGAAGCCTGTTGCCGGGCGGGATGTACTCGGCCTCCGTCATGTAGGCCTTGATCAGCATCACGCCGCGGCCCGATGGCATCTCGATGTTGAACTGGTCGGTCGGGTCGGGGATCGCCTTCGGGTCGAACCCGGGGCCCTGGTCCTCGATCTCGAACACGGCCTCGACGCCGTCGACGCGCGCACGAAAGAAGACGACCTTGGTCGGGTCGTTGCGGTTTCCGTGGCGGAAGGCGTTCACCACGGCTTCCTCGATCGCGAGGCGGATGGCGAACATGGCGCCCTCGTCGTAGCCGTGGGCTGCGAGCGCCGCGGTGGACGCTTCATGCACCAGCTCGAGCCCCTCTCGGAGCTCCTGCAAGGTGAAGTCGCGCTGGAAGGCGGACGGTGGCTGGCTCATGTCGACTGTGTGATGCGCTCGGTGCCGCGCCGCAGGCAGCGGCCCCGGCGGGTCTCTGTCAGCTGAAGCTCTGCACCGCCGCGTCGAAGCTGTCGTGGATCGCGAAGAGGCGGTCGAGCTTGGTGATGGTGAAGGCCTCGCGGATGCGCGGCTGGATCTCGCACAGCCGCAATTGGCCGTCGCGGCTCTCGACGCGGCCCTTCAGGCTGATGAGCGTGCCGAACGCCGCGCTCGACAGGTGCTCGACATTGCGGAACACGAGCACGACCTTCGGGCGGAACTCCGCCTCGACGGACTTCATGAGCTCGATGCCGATCTGGTGGATGTTCAGTTCGTCGAGGATGTTGCGGTCGACGAAATCGACGCGCATGACGCCGTCGATCTTGCGGACGCTGATGTGCGATGCACTTGCTGCCATGGAAGCTCCGAGGGGTCTGACTGCAGGCACGATAGCACAGAGGGAAGACCGCCTCGGGTGCGTGGCGGCTCTCCCTGCAAGGACACCGATGGCCAAAGAGAACGGCGGCGGCGGGAGACCCGCCGCCGCCGTGAGGTTCAATGCGTTCGATCAGCCGCCGATGTTGTTGAGCTGGTCGACGAGGCCCGGGAAGAGCAGGTCCTCGTTCTCGCTCTGGATCACGATCTCAGGCCGCATCAGCATGACCGTGGTGCCTTCCCGCTCGGAGTCGATGCGGTTCGTGAAGAAGCGGTTGACGATCGGGATCTTCGAGAGGACGGGCACGCCCGACTCGACCTCGACCTGAGTGAAGTTGCGCTGGCCGCCCATCAGGATCGTGCCCTTGTCGGGAACGCTGACGGTTGTGCGGATCGACTGGACCTGCACATCGGGCAGCTGGATGGTTCCGCCGAACTCGCTGCCTCGGCCACCCGCCGTGCCGGTTCCACCGACGGCGCCCGTCACGGGCACTTCATCGAAGCCGAGGATCGCGCTCGTATCGAACGCCACCGTCATGGTGACATAGCGACGGTCTGCCGAGATGACGCCCTCGACATCGAGGACGAAACCTTCCGGCACGACGCCGACCTGCGGAGCTGCGAAGCCCGCCGCATCGCCGACCGAGGGCGTGAGCCCCGCGATGAAGGCGACATTGCGCGAGATCGTGATGAACGAGCGCTGGCCGTTCATCAGGGTCAGGCGCGGCGCCGTGAGCACGACATTGCGCTGGTCGGCCTGGGTCGCCTTGATGAGAAGGTCGACCTGGATGTCGTCCATGTAGCTGAAGCCCGTGGTGGCGGACGCCAGTCCCTGGCTGAGGATGGTGCCGCCGATGCCCGTCACGGCGCCTGCGCCGATGGTGTTCGTGATGCTCGACGAATCCTGCGTCACGCCGATCGGGGTCCAGCCGCTCTGGCGACGGACAGGCGAACCAACGGGGCCGTAGACATAGGTGATGTCCGTGCCGTCGGGCGTGGGAACGCCGAAGGCGTTGCCCGTCGCGGGCGTGTTGCGGACATCGCCATCACCCGTCGGAGTCCCGAGGGGGCCGAACACGACGGGATCCTTCAGCTGGCCCTTGCCCGGGCCGTTCTGGAAGAAGAAGTCGCTGATGTTGAAGTTCGGGTCCGCGCCGCGGGCCGCGTTCCACATGTTGTCGTTGGTGTTGAAGTAGAGGTCGAGGTCGACGCCGATCTGCTCGAACCACTCGCTGGTGACGCCGATGACGCGCGCCTCGTAGTTGATCTGCAGGGCGCGGATCGCACGGAGCTGCGTGAGCAGGCCCTCGATGTCGCGGTGGTTGCGCGAGGTGTTGGTGATGATCAGGTTGCCGTTCAGCTCCTGGATCGCACCCGTGTCGCCGCCGTTGTCCTTCCAGCCTTCGGGGTCGATCTGCTCCTGGATGATGGTGGTGATCTGCTCGATCAGCTCCTCGCGGGAACGACGGGTCGGGTCCTCCCCGACATCGCCGATGGCGCTGCCGCCACCACTGCCGCCGCCGCCGCCACCACCGCCGAAGCCACCACCGCCGCCGCCGAAGCCGCCGCCACCGCCACCGAAGCCGCCTCCGCCGCCGCCACCGCCTTGGCCACCCTGGTTGCCCTGCTCAAGCGCTGAGCTCAGGCTGAAGTCGGGGGCGTTGTCGAAGTACGGAACCTCGAAGAGGAGGTCGCGGATGTCGTAGACGATCGTGAGCGTCTTCTTGCGGAGCATCTCGGGCGAGCTGACGACGACGACGCCGTCCTCGACCGAGTAGTCGGGGCGCGAGCCATCGTCACCGAGCTGCTCGATGACGCGCTTCAGCGCGACTTCCGCAGGCACATTGTCAAGCGAGAGCGACACGGTGTCGTCAGCGCGGATGCCGACGGCGTCAAGCGCCTTCCAGTCGGGGTAGAAGTCGACCCCGCTGACCTCGTTCATGAAGCTGAAGACCTGCTCGATGGTGTTGTTGTTGAAGTTGACCGAGACGGGCTTCTGCATCGCCACCATTGCGACGCGGTTCACGGTGCTCTCGCGGTAGCCGCTGGCGCGGTCGCGGAGGCGCATGTCGCTGAGCGAAGGCCAATCTTCGGGGTACTCGACCACGCCCGTCACCGAGCGCGGGCCGGGGCCCGTCATGTTGCGCATCGGCGGAACCGTGCGATCGAGGATGTCGGCGGAGAACTCCGCGTAGGCCTCGTTGCGGCGGCGCTCGGTGCGGCTGTAGTCGACATAGAGGCGGCTCGTCTTGAGGACGGCCTCGAGGGCCTGCGCCGCGGGGTTGTTCGGATCCATGAAGAGGATCTCGCCAACCACCTGCAGAGCCTCGTCGTACTTCATCTCCATCTGGAGCTGGCGCACGCGGAGCAGGCGCTCGTCGATCGCCTTGGCGCGAGACTCCATCTCGGACTTCTGGCGCGCGGCGCTGGCCGATGTGGCCTCGCGGCGGGCCGCCTCCTCGCGGGCGAGGGCGGCGTTCGTCTTGCCCGTCTCGATCTGCTCGAGGAGGGTCTCGATCTCGCGCGAAAGGTCGCCGTACTCGGCCGCGGGGAAGACCATGCGGTCGCGGTCGAGGCGAAGCTTCGCCTGAAGCGCCTCGCGGTGGGCGCCCGCGAAGTCGCCTGATGACATCAGCTGGGTGGAGTTCGCGACCAGCGAGGTGACCTCGACCTGCGCGCGCTGCTTGCGCAGCGAGAGATCGGAGCCGACATCCGCAAGGAGCGAAGCCTGGTCGAGCATCGCCTGGGCGCGCTGCATGCCGCGCGCGGCCTCGCCATCGCCGGGGGCGGCGACCTGGAGGGCCGACCAGAGGTCGATGGCCTTGCGCCACTCGCTGCGCGACATCGCCTCGCGGGCGGCGGTGCGGGTGGCCTCGATGTCAGCGGCGGTCGGGCCGCTCGGGGCTGCCTCGGCCGGGGGCTGCTCGGCCGGGGTCTCGGCCGCCGGGGTCTCGGCCGCCGGGGTCTCCGCCGCCGGGGGCTCCTCAGCGGGAGTCTCGGCGGGCGCGGGCTCCGCAGCGGGGGGCGTGGGCGCATCCTGCGCAAGCGTCATGTTCGACCACGCCGCCGTCCAGGGCGACGAACCGACGAGCGCGACCGCCACCAGGCCTGCAACGGTGCGCGAACCGCGCGATCCGCCCTGAGCCGTGCCGACATGCGTCGTGATGAAGGTCTGCTCGATCTTCGTGCTGCGCTGCATTCTGTACTCCTGAGGCACCCACAAGAGGTGTGTGGAACTCGAAACTCACGCTCTCGAAACGCGCTGCCTACACTCGCCCGCGGCGACGCAGCCCTGTGCGAGGGCCCGAGGGCCTTTGCGGTGCTGCTTCTACGCGCGGCGGTGCCTGCGTCCCCACGCGGCTTGCACAATCCTGATGGATCGGGCCGACCGCTGCGGAGCCGCGCAAGGTACTCCCCGTCCCGATGTCTCGCAAGCAGCGCGGGCGCACGGCTACAGGAATCGTTTCGGAATCTGAATCGCCATGGTGGAGCGGAGTCCGCGTTGCGCGGAGCGCGATGGCTCGACCCTGCGGCTCGATGTCTGCGGGAGGCGCCGAGGCAACCGCCGCGATGCCCTTCGAACGGCGTCATGAGGAGCCAATCGACGCCAAGGCGGGACGCGGAGCGCGAGGTGCCCGCGCGCAACCAAGCCTGGCCAACCGATGCGAGATCAGACGCGCACGACCGCCGCGAGTGCAGCCTGTGCGCGCTCCATCTCCTTCGCGCCAATGGGCTTACGCGTCTGCATCATCTCGACGAAGACATCGAAGAGGTACGCCGAGTCGTGCGGCCCCGGGCTTGCCTCGGGGTGGTACTGCACGCTGAAGATCGGCTTCTTCGTGTGGCGGAAGCCCGCGAGCGTGCCGTCGTTGAGGTGGATGTGCGTCGGCTCGCCGCCTGCGGCGCGGAGGCTCGTCTCGTCGACGCAGAAGCCGTGGTTCTGGCTTGTGATCTCGACGCGGCCAGTCAACAGGTTGCGCACAGGCTGGTTGGCGCCGCGGTGGCCGAACTTCAGCTTCCAGGTGGTCGCGCCGAGCGCGAGCGCGAGCAGCTGGTGGCCGAGGCAGATCCCGAAGGTCGGGACCTCGCCCGCCACGGCGCGCAGCGTGTCGATGACCGTCTGGACGACGGCAGGGTCGCCGGGGCCGTTCGAGATGAAGAGGCCGTCTGGCTTGCGGGCGCGGATCTCGTCGGCGGTCGCCGTGTGCGGCAGGAACTCGACCGCGCAGTTCCGCTCGACGAGGTGGCGGTAGATGTTGCGCTTGGCGCCGCAGTCGATGGCGATGACCTTGAAGGGTTCACTAGCGGCGCGGCCCGCGGGCGACGGCTTCGCATCGACGAAGAGGCCGCCGCGCGGGGCCCACTCGCCGAGCGACTCCTCGAAGAAACCGCTGCAGCCTGGGCTCACTTTCGCAGCGAGGTTCGCGCCCGCCATCGACGGGATGGCGCGCGCACGGGCCACGAGCTCGAGG
>JBIKTI010000009.1:0-18521 GCA_044348205.1 Phycisphaerales bacterium
CGGGAAGCAGGTTGTGATCGTGGCGAACCTCGAGCCGCGCCAGCTGCGCGGCGAAGTGAGCCAGGGCATGATCCTCGCGGCGAGCGACCTGAAGCCGCTTGCCGAGGGCGCTGTGCCGTCGGGCGACGCGAAGCCCGGCGCGGAAGAGCGCGATGTGGTCGTCCTCACGATCGAGAAGCCCGTGAAGTCGGGCAGCCGCGTGTCGTGAGATTCGAGCGCGAGGCGCAAGCACGGATCCTCTCGAAGTCGACAGCCCGAGTGGGCGTCGCCCTCGTGCCTACAGCTCTTCGTCGTCCGGGTTCGACGACGGCACGGGCGCGGGCGAAGTGCCCGCGTCGACTCGCTCCTGCCGCGTGAACTCCGCGTCGTGGATGCGCCAGCCGTCTGCCGTCGCGGCCACAGTGAAGCGGCCGTCGTACTCGTTGGTGCGGTCGTGCGAGTGCCCCCAATGCGTCACGCGGCCGTCGACCTGCCAGGTCGCTTCGACCGTGAATGCAGGCGCACGCGCGCCGTCGTCGAGCGTGATCTCGCCCTGCGACGCAAGCCGCGTGGCCACGGGCCGCACGGCGACGACCCTGCTCATCGCGCCGCCCTCCTCCTCCATCACGAGCGCGCGGCGCACGCCGAGATAGGTCTCCTCGAGGAGCCCGCCCGTCACGCTGTAGGCGAGCGCGTCGTAGACGGCGCCCTCCGACTCGTAGTCGAAGGCGCGGTAGAGGTTCCGCTGCAGCGACTCGAAGGTCTCCTTCGCGGAGCGATCGTCGATCGCGTCAGCTGCGCGCGTGCCGAACGCAAGGAACGACGGCCCCGTCGGCCGCACGACGAGCACCACCGCCGCAGCGAGCAGGCCGCTGCCGAGCGCGACGCGCGGGCCACGCCTCGCAGCGGCAGCCGCCACGAAGGCCACGGCGAACACGGCGAGCGCGAGCGTCGCCCACGCTGGGACAAGCGCCCTCGGCGTCGGCGGCCCGGGCACCGTGGCGAGCCGGGCCGCGATGCCGCCATCGGGCCGATGCCAGGTGTAGCCCGGCTCGTCGCGGGTCAGTTCGAAGAGCGTCCGAAGCCCGCCCGCCGACCACTCGGTCGCGATCACGATCGGCGGCTTCGACGGCAGGATCGAGAGAAGATCAGGCGGGTAGGCAGACCACACGACCGAGATCGCGCGCGGCACCTCCGTGGACGGCGGCAAGGGATACGCGAGCTCCCACGAGACCTTCCGCAATCCGCGCCAGCCGCTCAGTGGAAAGAGCGGAAGCAGCACAGGGTCGGGGTCGTTGATGGTGAGTTCGCGCAGGACGGGCGGGACCGTCGCACCGTCGATCACAACGGGCAGCTGGGCGCTGCAAAACGCCTCGATCCGCGGCGCGATCGCTGCGAGCTCCGCGGGGTCGATCCGCTCGGGGTCCTCCCTCGGCACCTCGATCATCCAGTCGAGGAAGACGAGATTCATCGAGATCTCCGTCACGAACTCCGTGGCCTCGAGGCGGTACCTCAGGTCCACATGCGGGCCGTCCTGCGGGTGCCGCGCGGCAGAGCGATTCACCTCGGTTTCGGCCCCGTAGGCCGTCGAGCCCCCCGCGACCGCGGTTAGACTGAGGAACCCCGCCGCGATGCACGCGGCGAGCCCAGGAGACATCCATGCTCTCGACCATCGTCGCGCCAGACCGTCCGCTCGCGAAGTATCTCTCGGTGTGGTCGGTGGCGTCGGCCGTCGCATGCGCCGCCATTGTGGCGACTTCGCCCGCGCGTGCACAGGAGACGGCCACCGAGGCGCCAACCGCGCCCGCACCCGTCGGCACCTCCGCGACGACGGAAGCCCCCGCAGGCGGTTCGGACGGCGGCGCCGTTCCCGGCGTCGCCGAGCAGCCGAAGAAGATCCACGAGGTCATCGCGGCAGCCGATCCGCTCGTGCAGGAGTTCAACGAGCACCTCACGGTGCTCGCGAGCCCGTGGATGGAAGGTCGCCTGCCGGGCACGCGCGGCATGGAGCGCGCGATGCAGTACATGGAGGACCAGTTCGCGCGCGCAGGCCTCGAGCCAGGCTTCCAGCCGAGCGACGGCGGCCCGAAGAACTATCGCCAGCCGTTCCCGCTCGGCTCCTCGCGCGAGGTCAAGCTCGAGTCGATCACGCTTCGTTGCGGCGACGAGGAGGCTGCGCTCGCAGCGGGCACCGACTTCAAGTTCAGCTCGCTCGGGCGCGACGGCAATGCGAGTGGCGAGATCGCCTTCGTCGGCTACGGAATCGAGGACGGCCCCGACGGCTACACGAGCTTCGCCGAAGGGCACTCGCTCGAAGGCAAGATCGCCCTCGTCCTCCGCTTCGAGCCGATGGACGCGAACGGAAAGAGCCGCTGGTCGGGCGGCGACGGCTGGTCTGGCCGCGCGGGGTTCCAAGGGAAGCTGAGCGCCGTGGCGCGACGCAAGCCCGCAGCGATCCTCGTCGTCAACACGCCGGGCGCCGACGACCCGCGCATCTCGAGCCTCGGCACAGGCGGCGGCGGCCGCGCGATCGCCGATGTTCCCGTCTTCATGGTCAGCACCGAGGCGGGCGAGCGGCTCGTGAACGCCTGCGGCGACGGCCGCAGCCTGATGGACCTCCGTCGCATCGCGGACGAGCCACCCGCCGACGCCCCGCGCAGCTTCGATCTCGCGGGCTCCCGTGTCGATCTCGCAGTCGAGGTCGAGGAGCGCTCCGTCATCGCAGAGAACATCGTCGGCGTCCTTCCCGGCCGTGGCGCGCTCGCGAAGGAAGTCATCGTGATCGGCGGCCACCTCGACCATCTCGGCATGGGCGACTTCGGCTCGCGCGAAGGCCCGGGCAAGCTCCACCCCGGCGCAGACGACAACGCGTCGGGCTCTGCGGGCGTGATCCTGCTCGGCGACCTTCTCCGCAAGGACTACGAGCGTCTCGACCCTGCAACGCCGCTCCGCACGATCGTCTTCGTCGGCTTCAGCGCGGAGGAGAGCGGCCTCAACGGCAGCCGCTACTACGCACAGAACCCGATCTACCCGATCCGCGACACGGTTCTGATGATGAACTTCGACATGATCGGGCGCATCGTGAACAACCGGCTCTCCGTCACGGCAGCCGGCGCGAAGGGCATCGAGGAGTGGGCGCAGACCTTCTACCCGTCTTCGGGCCTGACGGTCGTTCCGCGCGACGGTGGCGGTGGCGGCAGCGACCATGCGAGCTTCCTCGCGGTCGGCGTGCCGATCCTCTTCGCGATCATCGCCGACTTCCACGACGACTACCACACCTCTCGCGATGTCACGGGCCTCATCGACCGCGAGGCATCCGTGCTCGCGGTGCGCCTCTGGCACACGCTCGCGCTCGACATGGCGCAGCGCGCAGAGCGCTTCGAGGCAGAGTCGACGGGGGGCCCCATGCGTCCGCAGCCGATGCGCGTGCGCGTCGGCCTGCGCACCCGCGCAGCGGACGATGGCTCTGGGCTCGAGGTCGTCGATGTCACCTCGGGCGGCAGCGCCGACAAGGCGGGCATCAAGCAAGGCGACAAGCTCGTCAAGTGGAACAAGAAGGACATGCCAGACCGCAACGCGTTCGTCGAGGACCTCCGCACGCACGAGGGCGGCGCGGTCGTCCAGGCGGTCGTGATGCGCGGCGAGGAGGAGCTCACGATCTATGTGACCCTCGACGGCGCGAACTGAAGCCACGCGTTCAGTCGAGCCGCCGCAGTTCGTCGCGCAGGATCGCGGCGAGCTCGTAGTTCTCCGCGCGCACTGCGGCGCGAAGCCGCTCCTCGAACTCGCCCCGCTGTGCGGGCGGAAGCTGTGGCACAAGCGTCTCGCGCAGCGTGCGCAGCGCCTGCACATCCCCAAGGGTCTCGAACCGCTCGCCGAGCCCGATCCGCTCCGCTGCACCGCGGAGGAGCGCGAGCCCTGCATCGATGGCGGCCGGCGCCTCGCGGGGGCGCCCCGCTGCGACGAGCCCCGCGACCACGGTGCGGGTTCTCAGCACGATGACCGAGAACCGAGCGCCCTCGGCCCAGTCGACCTCGTCCACGGGCCCCCGCCTGATCATCGCGGCAAGCCCGTCGAGCACCGTCTCCGCGTCCCGGAGCGCGCGGGCGGCGTCGCCGATCGAGAGAAAGGCCAAGGCCCGCTGTTGGATCTGAACGAGCTCAAGCCTCGCCAGGGCCGCGTAGGCGGGCTCTCCGAGCCGACGGTGCTCGCTGAGGACGCTTGTCCCCCCGTCCGGGCGACCGTCGACCGCCATCTGCAGGACGCCGAGCTCCACGCGGACCTGAAGGTGCTCGCGGCCGTCCTTGCACCGGATCAGCCGAGCGTTGATGCGGCCCGGTTCATGCGGGAACGCGTTGAGGAGATCGGTCAGGTCGTCGTCCATGGAGGGCCCACGATCGCAAGGTTGTCCCCAGTCGGGTGCGTGGCGCTGGGGTCTGCCGCCGCGCGCCTGCGCTGGCCGGCCAGTCACCCAAGGGGATCATCGACCAATCCAAACCGAAAGTTCGCACCACCCCGTGTGATCGGAACCCGAGTTCGCGACGCAGGCGTATATGCTGTCAAGCGTCGGCAAGGCTGAGCCGACCCACCGAACGGAGGTTGTGTTCCACGGTCAGGCCTCGGGAGCGGAGCGGCGTCCACGCTGCAATCCGGTCACCCGAGGCGCGAGTTCCGCCCACACGGATGTGCGGCGACAGAGGGAGCGAACAAGGACGGCTGCAGCAAGCGCCCGTTCCAAAGTTCGCCGTGCGTCAAGCGCGCGTCCTTCCTCGGTCGTCGTCGTGGGCCGCTCGCGGCCGATGCAGGGAGTCCTTTCAGGGCCTTCAGGCACCGGCTGTGTTCCGCACGGGCACTTGCGTGCGTTGTCGTCCTTGCATCGCGCGAGGCGATTGTCCCGAGGTGTCGCCCTTGGGGCGGGTTCATCGAGGCGAGGTGTTCATGGGTCGTTCCCCTCTTCAGTCTGACCTTCATGTCTATCTGCGGCAGATCAACGAGGTTCCGTTGCTCAGCGCCGAGGAGGAGAAGGCGCTCGGCTGGCGCATCATCAACGACAACGACTGCGCCGCGAAGGAGCGGATGATCCGCGCCAACCTGCGCCTCGTCATCTCGATCTCCAAGAACTATGTGAACCGCGGGCTCTCGCTCGCGGATCTCATCGAGGAAGGCAACATCGGGCTCATCCGCGCCGTCGAGGGCTTCGACCCCGCGCAGGGCGCGCGCTTCTCGACCTACGCGTCGTGGTGGATCAAGCAGGCGATCAAGCGCACGCTCATCAACGCAGTGCAGCCGATCCACATCCCCGCCTACATGATCGACCTGATCGCGCGCTGCAAGGAGGCGTCGCGTCGCCTCGAGGAGCTGTTCGGGCGACAGGCGACCGTGCAGGAGCTTGCGGACGACCTCAAGATCCCCGTGCGCAAGCTGAACATCGTGCGGCGCGCGCTGAAGGCCTACAACGCCCCGAGCCAGTCGCCAGGCGGCGAGTCGGGCGAGGGCGCCGAGCTGCACGAGCTCTTCGAGGACCACCGCAACGGCAAGCCCGAGGAGTCGGTGACCAAGCGCGAGGAGTTCACGCTCGTTCTGAAGCTGCTCGACCAGATCGACGAGCGCGACGCGCGCGTCATCCGCCTGCGCTACGGCCTCGAGGGCAAGGAACCGCTCACGCTCAAGCAGATCGGCCGCGAGGTCGGGCTGACGCGCGAGCGCGTGCGCCAGATCGAGGTCGAGGCGCTCCGCCGCCTGCAGGCGCGCATCAACGAGGAGAAGCCGCTGCGCTTCCTCCGCTCGATGATGCAGGAGCGGATGGACCCAGGCACCACGAGCCCGCGCAACGGCGGCCGTCGCGACGACGGCGCGCGCGACGCGGAGGCTCCGCGTCCGCTGCCGCGGTCGATTCCGATCCAACGGCGTGTTTGAGCGCTCGCCTCTGCGGCGGCTCGCTCTGGCGCTGGAAACGCGTGTTTGAGCGCTCGCCTCTGCGGCGGCTCGCTCTGGCGCTGGAAACGCGTGTTTGAGCGCTCGCCGCTGCGGCGGCGAGTTCTGTTGTTACGGCCGCGACCGCTCAAACCATGGGTGCCCTTGGACGAAGTCCAAGGAACGGATGACGCCAGCCGTCGACTTCCCCCGCCGCTCGCGCGAGTCGGCCGGATCAGGTCTCTCACGGAGGCACGGAGGCGCAGAGGAAGAGAGAGAAGAGGGGCCCGGTCTTCCACCTGTCTCACGCGACGCGCGTCCGAACCGAAGGAGCGACGTTCCTCTCCGTGCCTCCGTGCCTCCGTGAGAGAACTCCTCATCGAAAGCAGCACGCCAACGGAGGCGGAAATCATGAGTGCCCGTCAGACGGAGGCCGAACGAAGTTCGGACGCAGTCTGCGGAACGGACGGTGTGGGAGTCGACTCCGACGGTTGTCGTTCCGCAGACTTCGTCTGCGGGCACTCATGGCCTGCCGACTCCGACAAGCGTGATCCACTCCAGAGGGAGCGGCCGCAGCCGCGACCGCTCAAACCCTCGACACGAACGGCATCTTGGTGACGACCGCGGGCGTCGTGCCCTTGCCGGCGAGGTCGACTTCGAACTGCGTTCCTTCCGCCGTCATCGACGCGGGCACATAGGCCATCGCGATGCCGCGGTCGAGGGTCGGCGAGATGCAGCCGCTCGTGAGCTCGCCGACGACGGTGCCGCCCGACAGGACCTGCATCCCCTGCCGTGGCGATCGGCGGCCTTCGACGAACAGCCCGACCAGCTTGCGCGCGGGGCCCTGCTCCTTGATGCGGCGCAGCGCCTCCTGTCCGATGAAGGTGCCCGTCCGCTCGTCGTCGGGCCCGCCCGTCATCCCCTTGTCGAACTTGATCGCGAACTCGAGGCCCGCCGACACGGGGTCGATCTCCTCGGTGATCTCATGGCCATAGAGCGGCATGCCCGCCTCCATGCGCAGCGTGTCGCGCGCGCCGAGGCCGACGGGCTTCACCACGCTCGTCTCGCTCCCCATGTCCTTGAGGACCATGCCGAGCGCGAGCTTCGCCATCGACGACGGCAGGATCACCTCGACGCCGTCCTCGCCCGTGTAGCCCGTGCGCGAGACGAGGAGCTTGATGACCACGAGGTTCTTCACCATGAAGCGGTAGCGCTTCATCGAGGGGATGGTCGACGACATCTTCGAGATGAGGTCCATGGCCTTCGGGCCCTGGATCGCCACCATCGCGGTCGAGTCCGTCTCATCAGCGAGCTTGAAGGCGAAGTCGCCCTTGGCCTGCGCGAAGTGGCCGAGCAGCTTGTGCCGGTTCGCGGCGTTGCAGACCATGAGATACTCGTCCTCGTCCACGCAGTAGACGAGCACATCGTCGCGGCAGCCTCCGTCCGCGTTGCAGACAAGCGAATAGCGAACCATCCCGGGCTGCATGCCGAGGATCTGCCGCGTGCAGACATGGTCGAGGAACTTGCGCGCATGGCGCCCGCTGAAGCGGAGGCGCCCCATGTGCGAGACATCGAAGAACGCCGCCGAGGCGCGGCACTGCTTGTGCTCCTCGATGATCGACCCGTACGCGATCGGCATCTCGTAGCCCGCGTACTCGACCATCCTGGCCTTGTGCTCGAGATGCAGTGCGTGAAACGGCGTACGCTTGAGCGCGGCTTCGGCGGTGGTCATGGGTCGAAGGGTATCGACCCGCCGAACGCCTCGCCACCGCCTCGAGCCTCGCGGCCGCTCGGACACGCCTCGCGCGGGAACCGCTATCCTGCGGGAAATGTCCCTGTCTGACCGCACGCCAGCGCCGCACGCGAGCCCCATCCGTCGCCTCACGGGCGGAGCGCTCGGACTCGGATCGCTGCGCGCGATGTCGCTTGCAGCGGTGATCGGGCTGGCCAGCGCCGCGCTCGCTCCGACCGCGCTCGCACAGTCGAGCGCCATCGAGGACGAGACCCTCGCCGACAGGCCGATCGCGCGCGTCGTCTTCACGGGTCTCTCGCGCGTCACCGAGCGCGAGGTACTGAACAACACGCGCGTCGCCGCAGGGCAGCCCTTCGAGGCGGCCGCCGTGCGCAACGATGTCGCGACGCTCTACCGCCTCGGGCAGTTCGACACGGTCGACGCCCTCGTGCGCCTCCTCCCCGACGGCACGGTCGAGCTCACCTACGCGCTCGTCGAGCAGCCGATCGTGCGCGACCTGCAGGTGGTCGGGAACAAGGTCATCTCCGACCAGGAGCTGCGCAAGGCGATCCCGCTCTACGCAGGCGGCCCGCGCGACGACTTCCTGCTCGAGCAGGCCGTGTCGCGCATCAAGGACCTCTACCGCAAGCGCGGCAACTACCTCGCGGAGGTCACCGTCGACGAGACGCGCCTCAAGGACACGGGCATCCTCATCCTGCGCGTGGTCGAGGGGCCGCGCGTGAAGGTGAAGGAGCTCGAGTTCGTCGGCAACGAGTCGTTCACGGCGTCCGAGCTCGCAGGCGAGGTGCGCACGCGCACGGCCGTGCCGCTCTTCGTCAAGGGCGAGCTCGACGAGGAGCTCCTCATCGACGATGTGGCCGCGCTCGACAAGTTCTACAAGGACCGCGGCTTCATCGATGTCCGCGCGGACCGCCGCATCGAGATCTCGCCCGACTCGAAGGAGGCGAAGGTCGTCTTCGTGATCGGCGAGGGGCGGCGCTACCGCATGCGCTCGATCACGGTCGAAGGCCGCGGCGCGGAGGGCCCCCGGCAGCTCGGCGTGCTCGACGCGCGCCAGATCCGCGATCTCCTCGCCATCCAGCCGGGCGATGTCTTCTCGCGCCTCAAGCTCGACAAGTCGATCGCGAGCGTGCGCGACAGCTACCACCTCCTCGGCCATGTCGATGTCGAGATCACCGACCGCGCCGTGCGCGTGGGCGAGGAGCCCGAGGTCGATCTCGTCCTGACCGTTCGCGAGGGGCGGCGCACGATCGCGGGCCTCGTCAACATCCAGGGCAACTTCCTCACGAAGGACAAGGTCGTCCGCAGACTCGTGCGCATCCAGCCAGGCCGCACGCTCGACGGGCGCGAACTCGAGAATGCGCGCAAGCGGATCCAGGCGAGCCAGCTCTTCAACGATGTGCGCGTGACGGTGCAGCGCCCGCGCGACGACGAACAGGACGCGCTGGAGCTGACCGACCCCTTCGGCACGGGTGCGGGCGGCGCTGCGCCGAACGCGGACGCAGCCGCGCAGACGGGCGGGCCCGACGACCCCGCGGTCGCGGAGGAGCGGACGGAGCGCATCCGCTCCGATGTGCGCGACATCCTCGTCGAGGTGAAGGAACGAAACACGGGCAGCGTGAACTTCGGCGTCGGCCTCGGCACAGACTCGGGAGTCTTCGGCGAGTTCAGCGTCAGCCAGCGCAACTTCGACATCGCCGACACCCCCGAGACGCTCGACGAACTGATCTCGGGCCGCGCCTTCCGCGGCGCAGGCCAGCAGTTCCGCGCGTCGATCGCACCTGGCAACGAGGTCACGAACTTCTCGCTCGACTTCGTCGAGCCGCACCTCCTCGAGACCGACTACTCGCTGAGGCTCTCGCCCTTCTACAGGATCCGCCTCTACGAGGACTACGACGAGAACCGCGTGAGCCTGCCCATCGCGCTCTCGCGCCGCCTCGGCGACTTCTGGAGCGTGAGCCTCAACACGGCGTTCACCTCGGTGGAGCTGTCGGACTTCGACCCCGACACGCCGGTCGAGGTCTTCGAGGACCGCGGGCCGACCACGCTCGCGTCGCTCGGCTTCAGCGTGCGCCGCACCGATGTCGACCGCCAGTTCCGCCCAAGCCGCGGCTCGGCGGCCGAGCTCTCCGCGACGCAGTTCGTCAGCTTCGACGATGTCGACCCCTTCACGGTGCTGCGCGCGGGCTACACGCAGTTCTTCACGGTGACGGAGGACTTCCTCGGCCGCCGCTCCACGCTGCGCGTCGCCACGGATGTCGGCTACATCGTCGGCGACGAGGCCCCCGTCTACGAGCGCTTCTACCTCGGCGGACGCAGCTTCCGTGGCTTCGACTTCCGCACCATCAGCCCCAAGTCGCGCGCGAACCTCGATCCGACGACACCGCTCTCGAACGACCCCGTGGGCGGCACCTGGCTCTTCTCGCTCGGCCTCCAGTACGAGCAGCCCATCTTCCAGAACTCCTTCACGATGGTCGGCTTCGTCGACTCGGGAACGGTCACCGACGAGATCGGGCTCGACCAGTACCGCGTCTCCGCAGGCTTCGGCATCCGCCTGTACCTGCCGCAGTTCGGCCCCGCGCCGCTTGCGTTCGACTTCGCCTTCCCCGTCGTGAAGGAAGACACCGACGAGACGCAGGTGTTCAGCTTCTCGGCGGAGATCCCCTTCTGACCATCTCGCCGCGGTGGAATCGGCGGGTTCCCGCAGCGTCCGTACAATCCGCGATCGCGCCCCTCGGGCGGCGCACGCGAACGCAATCGGAGAGCAACCGCATGAAGCCATCGACCCTCGCAGCCTGCGCCATCGGCGCCGCCATCGCCCTCGCGGGCTTCCTCGTCGGAAGCGCCGACGCGAAGCGCCTCCCGGCATTCCTCGCGCCGCCGACGGCGATCGGCGTCGTCGACATGGCCGCCGTCTTCGACAGGCTCGAGGAGAGCGCCGAGTGGGATGTGCGCATCAAGGCGCTCCAATCCCGCACGAACGACGAGGCGCTGCAGCGCCGCAACGAGCTCGAGGCGCTCGGCCGCGAGATCGAGGCGATGAGCGATGGCCCCGAGAAGGACGCGAAGATCGATGTCTTCCGCCTCAAGGACCTGCAGAACAAGCAGTGGCTTGGCTTCAAGGAGCTCGAGGTCGACCGCGAGCTGAGCCTGAAGCTCCAGTCCGTCTACCGCTCGATCCGCGACGGCGCCAAGCGCCTCGCCGAAGCGGAGAAGTACGACCTCGTCGTCGTCGACGACTCGAAGCTCGAGATCCGCACGCAGCGCGGCCAGAACGCCCCGCCGCTCACGCAGCAGGCCGAGGCGCAGATCGAGCGCCTGCGCGTCCTCCACGCCGCGCGCACGGTCGATGTCACCGAGAAGCTCATCGTCCAGATCAACAACGCGCGCGCGCTCCGTCCGACGGCGCCCGCGACGCCGACGCGCTGACGGACCCGCCGATCGAACCCTGTGCGGCGCACCGCGCCGCGCCCACGCACGCAGGAACCAGACATGTCCCCGACCCATTCGCGTACACCCCGCGTCGCCTTCCGCCTCGACCTCCTCGCCGTGGCCATCCTCGGCGCCGTGCTGATCGGCGCGAGCTGGATGCGCCCGCAGGCCGCGGAGAGCGCGCCCTCGCGCATCGCCACGATCGACCTCGAGAAGACCTACAACTCGATCGACCGCTACGCGGCCACGCTCGCCGCGATCAAGTCGACGGGCGAGGGCCTCGAGCAGCAGGTGAAGCAGTCCGAGAGCACCGTGAAGGAGCTCGAGGCGGAGCTCGAGAGCTTCCAGACGGGCTCGGACGCGCAGGCAGCCGCCATCCAGAAGCTCCAGGCCGCGGTGGGCGAGTTCCGCGCGGTCGAGCAGTTCGCGCGCGCCAAGATCGAGGTCGAGCGGGCGCGCGCGCTGCGCGAGACCTACATCGCCATCAAGGACGCAGCGCGGCGCCTCGCCGAACGCGAGGGCTACGACTACATCATGCTCGACGACTCGCTTCCCGAGATGGACCCTGCGAGCGCGCAGCGCACCATGCAGCAGATCTCAGCGCGGCGCTTCATCTTCGCCTCTCCGAAGTCGGAGGTCACCGACCAGCTCATCGCCCTCATGAACGAAGAGTGGAAGGCCGCGAAGGGTGGCTGACGCAGCTCCCCAAGCAGCGCGCACGATCGAGGCGATCGCAGCGCTCGTCGGCGCGCGCATCGAGGCGCCCGCGGGGTTTGCGGTGTCCGCCGTGGTCGAAGGCCTCGAGACCGTCGACCGCGCGGGCGAGCGCGAGCTCACATTCGTCGGCAACGCCCGCTTCGCGCGCATGCTTTCGGAGAGCCGAGCCTTCGCGGCGATCGTGAGCGATTCGGTCGAGATCCCCGACGACGCCCGTGGCCGCGCCATCCTGCGCGTCGCAAGCGCGGACCACGCCATGATCGAGTTGCTGCGCCTCTTCGCGCCGCGGGAGCTCCTGCCGCCGATGGGGATCGACCGCACCGCTCGCGTCGACCCGACGGCGATCATCGGCGAAGGCGCGCGCATCGGCGCGTTCGTCACGGTCGGCCGCGGCGCGGTCATCGGGCCGCGCACCGCGCTCTTCGAAGGCGCGCGGCTCTACGAGGACTGCATCGTCGGGGCCGACTGCGTGATCCACTCGGGCGTCGTCGTCCGCGAGCGATGCAGCCTCGGCGACCGCGTGATCCTCGCCTCGGGCGTGGTCATCGGCACCGATGGCTTCGGCTACCGCCCCGCCCCCGACGGGCGCGGCATCGTCAAGATCCCGCACATCGGGTTCGTCGAGATCGGAAACGATGTCGAGATCGGCGCCAACACCTGCGTCGACCGCGGCAAGTTCGGCGCCACCAGGATCGGCGCGGGCACCAAGATCGACAACCTCTGCCAGATCGGCCACAACGTCGAGATCGGCCGCTCGGTCGTCATCAGCGGCCTCACGGGGATCGCTGGAAGCACCAGAATCGGCGACGGCGTCCAGATCGGCGGAGGCTCGGGGGTCGCGGACCACATCGTGGTCGGCCGTGGCGCCCGCCTCGCTGCGCGCTCGGCGGTCATGAACGATGTGCCCGAGGGGGCGACCTGGGGCGGCGCCCCCGCCCAGGATCTTCGGGCGACTTTGCGGGAGTTCGCGGTGATCCGTAAACTCCCCGAGTGGCATCGCAGACTGAGTCACCTGATCGACCCTCCGAAGGCGCCTTGACGGCGAAGGGTTCGGCCGCGACGACATCGTCGCAGTCGGGCTCCGCGTCGAGCCTCCTTGCGGTTCCCCGCCAGCGCACGCTCGCCCGCCCCGTCACGGTGCGCGGCAAGGGGCTCATGCTCGGCGCGGACGCGACGGTCGTCATCCAGCCCGCGCCCGTGAACAGCGGCGTCAGTTTCCTCCGCACAGACCTCAAGCCGCCGCTGCGCATCCCCGCGACGGTCGAGCATGTCGCGCCGAGGCCGCGGCGAACCACGCTGAAGTCGGGCGATGTCACGATCGACACCGTGGAGCACTGCCTCTCTGCGATCGCGGGCCTCGGGATCGACAACGCCACCATCGAGATCGACGGGCCGGAGCTCCCCTGCGGCGATGGCTCCGCCGCGCTCTTCGCGGAGCCGATCGTCGAGGCGGGCATCGTCGAGCAGGACGCTCCGCGCAAGTACTTCAAGATCCGCGAGCCGATCGTGATCGAGGAGCCCGAGGGCATGATCGCGGCGATGCCGTTCGACGCCCTCGGGATGCGCGTGGTCTACGACCTCGACTACGGCAAGCAGGGTCACAGGATCCGCCACCAGACCTTCAGCTACAACGTGGCCGACGGCGACTACCTCTCCGAGATCGCGCCCGCGCGCACCTACAGCCTGCGCGAGGAGGCCGAGGCGCTTCAGGCCGCGGGGCTCTGCAGGCATCTCACGCCGCGCGACATCCTCGTGATCGGCGACGACGGCGTGCCCATCGACAACGCCTACCGCTTCGACGACGAGCCCGTGCGCCACAAGACGCTCGATGTGATCGGCGACCTCTCCCTGATCGGGGCACCCATCCAGGGACGCGTGCTCGCGGTGCGCTCGGGGCACGGGCTCAACCGCAAGCTCGCCATGCGAATCCGCGAGCAGATGCTGGCGGCGGACCTTCGCCGCACCGTCGTCGACGGCAAGGTGATGGACATCCGCGCCATCCAGAAGCTGATGCCGCACCGCTATCCGATGCTCCTCGTCGACCGCGTGGTCGAGGTCGACGGCTCGCGCCGCGCAGTCGGCATCAAGAATGTCACGATCAACGAGCCGTTCTTCCAGGGCCACTACCCAGGCACGCCGATCATGCCCGGGGTCCTCCTCGTCGAGGCGATGGCGCAGCTCGGCGGCCTGCTTCTCTCGAATGTGCTCGAGCACACCGGGAAGATCGCGGTCCTCCTCTCGATCGACCGAGTGAAGCTGCGCAGGCCCGTGGTGCCGGGCGACCAGGTCGTGCTCGAGGCGGAGAACATCCGCGCCACCGCCCGCACGGGACACCTCAAGTGCCGCGCCATGGTCGGCGACAAGACCGCCGCCGAGGCGGAACTCCGCTTTATGATGGTCGATCCCGACATCGAGTGACGACTTCTTCCAGGCACAAGCCACAGCGCACGCTCATCTCACCGATGCCGTCGATCCACCCCACCGCAGTCGTCGACCGAACCGCAGAACTTGCGGACGATGTGTGCATCGGCCCGTGGTGCGTGGTCGGCCCGAAGGTCTCGATCGGCCCGCGCAGCATCCTGCGCAACCATGTCGTGATCGAGAGCCACACGCGCATGGGTGCTGACAATGTCGTCTACCCATTCGCGACCATCGGTGGCACGCCGCAGGACCGAAAGTACCGCGGCGAGGAGACCTGGTGCGAGATCGGCGACCGCAACCACTTCCGAGAGCAGGTCACCGTGCACCGCGGCACCGCGACGGGTGGTGGCGCCACGGTGATCGGAAGCGGCAACCTGATGATGGTGGGCGTGCATGTGGCGCATGACTGCCGCATCGCCGACGAAGTCACCATCGCCAATGCGGCGCTGCTTGCGGGCCATGTCCATGTCGGCGCGGGCGCGACGATCGGCGGCAACGCGGCGTTCCACCACTTCGTCACGGTGGGAGCAGCCTCGCTTGTCGGCGGGCTCGCGCGCGTCTCGAAGGATGTGCCGCCCTACCTCATCGTCGAGGGATCGCCCGCACGGATCCGTGGCCACAACCACATCCAGATGACGCGGCGGGGCGCAAGCGACGCCGCGATCGAGGCGATCCGCACGGCTTATCGCCGCCTCTTCTGCGAAGCGGGTGCGGCGATGGCGGTGCGCATCGCGGAGCTCCGCGCGGAGTTCGCGGGAATCGAGCAGGTGCATGAGCTCTGCGACGCGCTCACGGCAAGCGCAGCAGGCGTCCATGGGCGCGCCCTCGAGCGCGCGCGAACGGACGACAAGCGCTCCGTGCCCGCCATGTGGCAACCGACGGCGCGCCCCGAGGGCGCATCAGCCGAGCCTTGAGTTGAGTTCGCGCGGGCCCGCATGGCCCGCGCATGCCGCGGAATCCGCGCGATTGGCTCAATCGGCGCCCTGCCCCGACCGATAGCATGAAACCGCCCGTCTCATCCGAGCCGAGCGAACAGCACGAAGGGACCGATATGCGCATCCTTCTCGACGAGACCGAGACTTCGCTCGACGCCCGCAGCATCGCGGAGGCGCTGTCGCGCGCCGCGGACGAAGCCGCGCGCCGCGGCCGCATGATCGTCGAGGTCGAGGTGGACGGCGTGCGCTGGTCCGAGGAGGACCTCGCATCGGCGGACGCGATCCAGCGCGCAGCGGCCGAGCTGCGGCTCACCTCCATCCACCCCGCCGAGCTTCTCCGCGAGACATTCGTGCAGGCTGGCGCAGCGGTCGACGAGGCCGACGCCATGCAGCGGGAGTCCGCCGAGCAGCTCCAGTCGGGCAAGGTCGGCGAGGCGATGGCGAACCTCTCGACGGCGCTTGCGCTCTGGGGCTCCGTGCAGACTGCGCTCTCGCGCGGCCTCGAGCTCAAGGTGCTCACGCACGCGGGCTCGGGGGAGCCGATCGATCTCGACGGCGCGGTGGCCGCGCTCGACGGGCAGCTGCGCGTTGTGCGCGACGCGATCGGCGCGCAGGATCTCGTCGCTCTCGGCGACTGCCTTCTCTACGAGTTCCCCCCTGTCAGTGCGCGCTTCGCGGCGATGCTGCGAGCCCTCGCCTCGCGCGCGGAGTCGATCGCCTCGGCTCCCGCGAACCACGGCGAACGCACCGCCTGACCCGATCCTCCCGAACCCGAGCTGAACCATGGCCTCCGCCAAGACCACCTCCGTGCAGACGCTGATGACGAAGGCGCAGCAGGCGCTTTCGCGGAACCACTGGTTCGAGGCCGAGCGGCTCGCCGCCAAGGCTCTCGACATGGCGCGCGGCGAGGGCGACTTCCATCTGATGGCGCGCATCTCGCTTCCGCTCCTCGAGGCGCGGCGCCAGCGCATGCAGATCGCGCTCGACTCGAAGAAGGTCGTCATCCTCGAGTCGCCCCCGCCCGCGGACATGGAGCTGAAGCCCGTCTGCTATCTGGTCCAACCTCCGCTCGTCGGCGCCGACGCGCGACGCCTTCGCCTGCTTGCGCTCGAGCGCGAGGTGCCTGCGCTCGTCCTGTGCCGCGAGCCGCGCACGCAGATCGGCCTCTGCCCGATGGTCGCGATCGGGCAGGTCACGATCCGCACGCGCATCGACCCGCCGAAGACCTGGGACAAGCCGACGCCCTCGTGGTTCGCCGAAGCGGGCGAACAGCTCGGCGACGCCGCCATCGAGTCGATCGACCCGACCGCGGAGCCCGCGCGTCAGGTCGACGCGCTCCTCGAGCGGCTCGACGCCTTTCCAGACCACGAGAAGCTGCATCAGTCGCTCGAGGAGGCCTGCCAGGTCGCCGCGAAGGCCTATGCGGGCATGAGCGCTCCGCCGCGCGCGGCCTCGCGGTCACGCACCGTGGTCGCCGTCGACGATGCTGTCGACGACGCGGCCGACGAGTGATGCGCGAGCTGCCTCCTCGAAGGACCTCAACGCCAGTCGAGCGACTCCACCCGAGTCAAGCGCCTCAACGCCAGTCGAGAGACTCGTGCAGCGTGTTGAGGTTCTCACAGCCGTCCGCTGTGACCACCACGAGGTCTTCGATGCGCACACCGCCGACGCCGAGCGCGTAGAGCCCGGGCTCCACCGTGAGCGCATCGCCGACGACGAGCGCGGGGCCCTTCGGCGCCAAGAGCGGCGGCTCATGCACCTCGAGGCCGATTCCGTGCCCTGTGCCATGGCTGATCACGGCCACGCCAGTTTCCTTCGGCTGCCCCGAGGCGAACCCGCGCGTGGCGAGCGAGGCGAGCGTCGCGCAGTGGACGGCGTCGCCCGTGATGCCTGGCCTGATCGCCGCGATCGCGTCGCGCTTCGCGGCCGCCACGGCCGCGTGCATCGCGGCCACAGCGGGCGGCACGGCGCCATGCACGACCGTCCGCGTCATGTCGCCGTTGTAGAGCGTGCGTCGGTTCCGCGGGAAAATGTCGACGATGACGGGCTCGCCCGTGCGCAGCGCGCCGTGACCATGGTCGTGGCAGTCTGCACCCTGCGCGCCGCACGCGACGATCGACTCTGGGTTCTCGTAGCCTTCGCGCAGGAGCGCCACATCGATGATCGAGCGAAGGACCTCCGCCGTCAGCGGCGCGCCCTCGTGGACGAGCGTTCCGTCGGCGGCGCACGACGCGCGGGCCACGGTGCCGCACGCGAGCTCCATGGCGCGCTCGGTCGCGCGCTGCGCCTCACGCAGATGCGAGACCTCCTCTGCGTCCTTCGCACGGCGCTCGAGCACGCCGAGGTCGGGGTCGCACTCGACGCGGATCCCAGCGGCCGTCATGTGGTGCGCGTAGATCAAGGGCAGCGAGCGGTCGGCCCGCGCCACGCGCACGCCGCTGCGGCGGAGGAACTCGGCGACCGACTGGGCCGTCGCAGTCTCACGGTCGCCGGAGAGCCCGCCTGAAGGCTCGAAGTCCGCGGGACAGTGCACGCGGTCGGCACGCGCATGGCGCCTCGCGCGCTCCATCTCGATGTCACGGATGATGAGGACCCGCTCCGCCGCGCCTCCCGCCGACGGCACGATCAGGAGCGCCGCAGGATCTCCGACCTTGAAGCGGATGGCGCGGTAGAGCGAGAGATTCGTCGCGGGAACACCCGCCAGGACGGTCGCCGTAGACATCCGCGGAGTGTACTTCAGCGCGTGTGCGTCACGCGGCGCTGGCCCTCTAGGCCTTCCGCCGCCCCCGACAGCAGCTCCGCCAGCCGCGGGTGCTCGCCCAGCCAGTGGACGCGCTGCGACTCCTCCTCGAGAAGCGCGGCCACCGCGCGCACGCGCCCGTCGAGGATCGCCTCGCGCAGGTGCGCGCTTGCGCGAAGCGCGCTGGCGAGCCTCTCGAAGACTGCCTCCTCGGATGCGCGACGCTCGACCTCGACCTCGACGACCGCCATCGGCACGGATTGCAGCGCGACCAACAGCCCGACGCCGTGCTTCTCAGCGCGCACGCCCGCCTCGACAGGGCAGTCGACCACATGCAGGTCGCGCTCCGTGGTGGAGAAGACGGCCATCGCGACCTCGGCGACCACACGCTCGGCGAGCGCAAGTGCGAACGGCCGTGCGCCGGACGCGACCGACGGCTGCGGCTCGTCACGCTCTGCACGCGCGCCACCACGCGCGATGTGTCGTCGGTTCCCCGCGATGAGCGCGGCGAGGGCGGAAGTGGGGTCGACGGGACGCATTGCTGGAAGCGCATCGGTCGATGCGTTGCGCATCTTGACGGGTCGCGCGCGTTCGCTTGAAGAGGCGAAGTCCCCATCACCCGCTTGGGTGC
>JBIKTI010000139.1:0-6525 GCA_044348205.1 Phycisphaerales bacterium
GCGAAGCAGGCCGAGAAGGGCGGCAAGCAGGCCGCCAAGAAGACGACCGCGAAGGTCGGCGAAGCTGCCCCCGACTTCACGCTCAAGCTCGAGGACGGCACCGAGTGGAGCCTCTCCGATGCGAAGGGCAAGGTCGTCGTCCTCCAGTGGATCAACCCCGAGTGCCCCGTGTGCGTCCGTGTGATGAAGGACGGCACCGTGGCGAACGCCATGAAGGACGCGAAGGCGCAGTTCGGGGATGTCGTCTATGTCGCGATCAACTCGAGCGCGGCGCGTCCGTCGAGCTTCGAGGCGACCCCCGCGTATCTCAAGGAGCACAAGATCGACCTCCCCGCGCTCTTCGACCGCGACGGCGCCGTCGGCGAGATGTACGGCGCGCGCACCACGCCGCACTGCTTCGTGATCGACCAGAACGGCGTGCTCGTCTACCAGGGCGCGATCGACGACAACGAGCGCGGCGAGGGCAAGACGAACTATGTCGTCAACACGCTCGCGCAGCTCAAGAAGGGCGAGACCGTGTCGCCGAGCGAGACCCGTCCGTACGGGTGCTCGGTGAAGTACAAGCGCTGAGCGCTGGTGAATGACCGCTTCCAGCCGGCCTGCGGCGCTCCTTTGTGGGCACGCAGGCCGGCTGTGTCTTTGCCGCTGCGGCGCGCCTTGGTGCTTGGGATACCGAGCCTGCCGACTCCGGCGATTCCGATCCACGCCATCGGAGTCAGAAATCATGAGTGCCCGTCAGACGAAGTCCGGGCGAAGCCCGGACGCAGTCTGCGGAACGGATGGTGCCGGGCGTCGACTCCGACGGTGCCGTTCACGCCAAAGCGAGCAAAGGCGGCGGCCCTGAGGCGAAGCCTCAGCCCGCCGCCAGTTGCGAGCGCTCGATCACGCGTTCGACGCCGCTCCGCGGCCGTAGCACCAAAGCGAGCAAGTTGCGAAGCAGGTTGCGAGCGCTCAATCACTGCAGGCTGACAGGCATCACCACATAGGTGAACTCGTTGCCCGCCTTGATGACGCCCGGCTTGTTCGGCGCCTTCATCTCGATGACGACCTGCTCTGCGTCGATGACCTTGAGCACATCCATGATGAAGGTCGGGTTGAACGCGATGTCGATCGGCTCGCCCTGGTAGGCGATCCCGTCGATGCGCACCTCGGACTCGCCCATCTCGGGCGCGCGGCTCGTGAGCGTGAGCTGCTTCTGGCCGAAGCTCAGGCGCACGCCCTTCGACTCCTCGTTCGTGAGAAGGCTCGCGCGGCGAATGGCACCGCCCAGCTCCGACGCGTCGCAGGTGGCGCGGCGGTCGTGCTCCTTGGGAATGACATCCTCGAACGGCGGAAACGCGCGTTCATCGATCGTCGAGAGGAGCGTGGCGGTCGCGCCCGCGTCGCCGACCTGGAAGACGACCTGGTTCCCCTCGCGCGCGACGCGCACTGTGGCCTCGGGGTCGACCATCAGGCGCATGAGCGCGTTGAGCGCCTTCGTGGGCACGATGAAGGTCGTGTCGCCTTCGCCTCCCTTGCACACGCCGACTGCGACTGCGAGGCGCCGTCCGTCGGTCGCCACGAGGCGCAGCTGCGTCTTCTTGCGGTCGACGAGCACGCCGCTGATCGCGTAGCGCGAGTCGTCGCGCGCCGTCGCGAAGCTGGTGCGGTGGATCAGCCGGCGCAGCGCGCCCGCGCCGACCTCGAAGTCGACGCGGTCGCCTGGCTTGCGCACACCCGGGAACTCCCGCGGCTCGTAGCCGAAGACCTTGAAGGTCGAGCTCTCGGTCGAGATGGTCGCGAGCGTGCGGTCGACGGAGATCGTCACCGTCGAGTCGTCGCAGGCCCTGATGATCTGGTTCAGCTTGTCGGCGGGAATCAGCGCCTCGCCTTCCTGCTTGATGTCGACATTGGGCACGCTCAGGACGAGGCCGATCTCCGAGTCCGTCGCGCTGATCTCGAGCGAACCGCCCGTCGGGCCCATCCTCGCGACGAGCTTGAGGCAGAGAAGGATGGGCGAGGGCGTGCGCGAGGCAACCACGCCGCTGGCCATGGTGAGGGCGTCGGAAAGTGAGAGGCGGTCGCAGATGAGCTTCATGAGGTCCCCTCGATGTCGAACCGACCGCGTGGCTCCGCCACATGGCGGGACAAGCGGACGACGCGGCCATGTTGTGGTCGCGAGGGGAGGAGTGTACAGCCCGTTGGGGTGCGTTGCGACCGCGAAACACCCGCGCACGGCAGCGATTTCCACCCGTTTGGACGCAGCGGCGGGGTTCCCGCACGGGGCTGCGACTACCCTTTCCGCCATGCTGTATCGCTTTCTCCGCGGCCTGAACGAGATCTACGGCGTGACGGTGCTGTTCTGCTTCATCGGCGCCTTCTTCATCGCCTTCGCGTTCACGCTGATCTACCCGATCGTGCCGCTCTTGATGTTGATCTCCTCGATCTTCCTCGTGGTGATCGCGCGCGGCGCCTTCATGGTGATGCGCCATGTCGAGTGCACCGTTGCGCGCCGCGGCATCGCGCGCGGCGCATGCCCCGCGTGCGACGAGCCGCTCGACGCTGTGCTCGTCGGCGAGCGTCGCGTGCACGAGTGCCCGGGCTGCCGCCGCATCTTCGGCGAGGACGGCATGCCCTATGTGCCGCAGGAAGTGCCTGAGGACGCGGGCAAGAGCGCGACCTTCGAGCGATCGATGGTGGTGGGTTGATGCCGCGCGACGGCGAGCTCGTCGAGCTCACCCGAGCTGCGAACGAGCCGCTTGCGGGGCTCATCGTCGCGGCGCTCGAGCGCGAGGGGATCCCATCCGTCGTGCAGGGCGCCTTCGTGGGGAATCTCGGGCTCTTCGGCGCGCTCGGCGGGGTGCCGAAGGTGATGGTGCGCCCCGACGACCTCGCGCACGCGCGCTCCGTGCTTGACGAGCTCGAGGGCCGCGTGTCCGAGCTCGACGCCGACGGAGAGGGATCCGTCGCCGAGGACGACGACTTCGGCGAGGAAGACGAACTTCCGCATCGCCAGTAGGATGGCCGCATGCGCACGGTTCTCTTCGTCTGCACCGGCAACACATGCCGCTCGCCGATGGCGGAGGGGATCGCGCAGAAACTCGCGGAAGGCGGCAGGTTTCCCTCATCGCTCGGACCGCTCTTCTTCGCGTCCGCGGGCGTGGCGGCCTTCGACGGCGCGCCGACGAGCCTCGAGACGGTCGATGTCCTCGAGCGGATGCGCGCGCCCGTCCCTGGCCACGCGAAGCGCCTGACCGCCGAGATGGTGCGGCGAGCGGACCTCGTGCTCGCGATGACATCCTCGCACGCTGCCGCGGCGCGCGCGCTGGTGGCGGGCGATGCGAAGGCGGCGGCTCGCATCCACGCGCTCGACCCAGAGGGCGATGTCGACGACCCGATCGGCCTCGGGCAGCGCGCCTACGACGATCTCGCGGTGTGCTTGGCCGAGTTGATTCCGAAGCGGGTCGCGGGGATGCTAGGGCCATGAAGATCGCCCTCGGTTGCGACCATCGCGGCTCAGCCGCCACCCAGGCACTCGTCTCGCACCTCAAGGCCGACGGCCATGAGGTCGAGATCGTCTCCGACCTGAACGGGTCCATGAGCGACTACCCCGACAGCGCCTACGCGGCCTGCAGCCGCGTGGCCTCGGGCGAGGCGGAGCGCGCGATCCTGATCTGCGGCACGGGGATCGGCATGTGCATCGCCGCGAACAAGATGCGCGGCATCCGCGCCGCGCTTGCACAGGACGAGCTTTCCGCCCAGCTTTCGCGCACACACAACGACGCCAATGTCCTCTGCCTTTCTGCGGATCTCATCGGGCACACGCTTGTCAAGCGCATCGTCGACACCTGGGTGCGCACGCCGTTCGACGGCGGGCGGCATCTGCGCCGCCTGCACAAGATCGAGGCCATCGAGCGGGGCGAGGATCCGTCGACGCTCCGTGCATGAGACCTCGCATGAAGACGCGCAACCGCTGACAGCCTGGAGCAAGCATGTTTGACCGCATCACGATCGCGCGTGCGCCCAAGGCGCCAGTCGTCCACGCCGTCTATTCCGATGACAAGTCGCTCGGGAAGGGCGAGCGCAGCGCCGCGCGCGACGCCGCAGTGTCGGCCGCGAGCTTTCGCGGCGAGCTCGGCGAGACGACGGCCGCGTCGGACGGCACCGTGATCCTCGGCCTCGGCAAGAAGGCCGAGTTCAACGCGAAGTCGGCGCGCACCGCGGGCGCGCGGCTCGTGCGCGGGCTCGAGCGAATGAAGGTCGCGAAGGCGCGCATGGCGTTCGGCGGCATGTTCGCGGCGCGCGACGCGCGCGAGCTCGGGCAGTCGCTCGGCGAGGGCCTCGCGCTTGCGAACTGGCGCGTCGACATGTTCGACGGGAAGAGCACGCAGCGCGCGCCCCGCGCGGGAACGCTCGCCATCGACGCGGGCGCGGGCGCGTTCGCCGACGGATTCGCGCGCGGCCTCGAGGTGGGCGCGAGCGTCAACGAGGCGCGCCGCATCGCGGCGACTCCGCCCAACATCTGCACGCCCAACTGGTTCGCGGGCGAGGCGAAGAGACTCGCGCGCGCGGCGGGGCTTTCGTTCAAGCTGATCTCGTTCAACGACGCGAAGAAGCTCGGCATGGGGGGCATCGTCGCGGTCGGGCAGGGCAGCGACGAGAAGGGCCTCATCGCGATCCTCGAGTACAAGCCGAAGCGCGTCAGCTCGAAGGCGCGCGGCAAGACGCTCGCGCTCGTCGGCAAGACGCTCACCTACGACACGGGCGGCTACTCGCTCAAGGTCAACAACGGCATGAAGGGGATGAAGTACGACAAGTGCGGCGGCGCAGCAGTGTTCGGCGCGATGCACGCGATCGCGCACGCGAAGCTGCCGCTTCATGTCGTCGCGCTGTTTCCCGCCGCGGAGAACATGGTCAGCTCGAACGCGTACCGGCCCGACGACATCATCACGATGTACAACGGGACGACGGTCGAGGTGACGAACACCGACGCGGAAGGGCGCCTCGTGCTCGCCGACGCGATTTCCTACGGCTGCGAGAAGTACAAGCCGACGACGATGGTCGAGCTGTCGACCCTCACGGGCGGCGTGGTCACAGCGCTCGGCTCGTGGAGCGCGGGCTACTTCTGCGACGACGCGAAGCTGCGCGACGCGATCGAGTCCGCCGCCGAGCGCACGGGCGAGAAGGTCTGGCGTCTTCCCCTGTGGAAGGAGCACAAGGACCACATGAAGAGCCAGCACGCCGACATCATCAACTCGAACCCGTCGCGGCTCGCGCATCCGATCCAGGGCGCAGCGTTCCTCGACCATTTCGTCGACAAGAGCGTGCCGTTCGCGCACATCGACATCGCGGGCGTCGCCAACTCGGAGAGCGCGGGCGACCTCTGCGTCGCGGGCCCGACGGGCTACGGCGTGCGGCTGCTGATCGATCTCGCGGAAGGCATGTGCTGAGGTCTCGGGAAAATCTTGTAAATCCTCGGATTTCCTGACAGGGCGCCTTTCCATTCTCCGCTTCCGTAATGGACGCTCGAATTGCTGCCACGGGCTGTTGCCCGTCGAGGTTCTGCGTCTTCCCCAGGAGAGCCCCATGAAGTCCATCCGTCTCGCCGTCCTCGCAGCGGTCTCCGTCGCCACCCCTGCGTCCGCAAACCTTATGAAGCTCGCGAATTACAACCTGACAGGCGCCGCGGGCAACGAGGCGCTGTGGGGCGGGACGGGCGACTCCAATGTGTCGTCGGTCAACCTCGTGCGTGGCGGTGGGCTTGTCGCCTCGGCGGCCGCGAACAGCTTCAGCGCCTCGGGGTGGACGGGAGAGGCCACCGACTACTTCTCGTTCGGCTTCATCGTCGACGAAGGGTTCGTCGCCGACCTCGCATCGCTCTCGATCGGCACGCGCTCCTCGGGCACGGGCCCTGGAACGGTCGGCGTCTACTACAACGGCGACAATTTCACGACAGCGGTCGGCACGATCACCCAAGGGTCGGGAACGAATGTCAACACCGTGATCGACCTCTCCGCCCTGACGAACCTCACGGGGCTCGTCGAGTTCCGCGTCATGGCCATCGGGACCAACTCCGCGGGCGGCGGCACCACGAGTTCAGGTGGCACGCTTCGCTTGACGAACTTCTTCGAGGGCGGGGTGAACCAGAACGGATTCTTCGTGCTCGGCAACACCACGGAGATCCCCGCGCCAGCGGTCGGCGCGCTGCTCGCCCTCGCGGGCGTCGTCGGACGCCGCCGTCGCTGAGCCTTTCGGCGCGTCATCGCGACATCGAGACATCCCGCCGCCGCGCGTCCTCCCAGGGCGCGCGGCGGTCTTTGCATGCCGCGCGATCATCGGGGCGGCTCTGCCTCAGTACGGCGCTGCGATGCGACGGTAGACCATTGCGTTGAAGTCGTGGAGCAAGACTTCGTTTGCGAGCCCGCTCGGCCGGACCTCCGCAGCCCACAGCTTGCCGTCGGCGGCCCACACGAGCCGCTTCCCGTCGAGATCCGCCCATTCCCAGGTCGGATGTCGGCTGACCTGCCCCGCGTCGGGACCGACGAG
>JBIKTI010000140.1:0-6510 GCA_044348205.1 Phycisphaerales bacterium
CCGACTCGCGATCCAGGGTGGTTCGAACGGAGGCCTCCTGATCGGTGCGGTGATGACGCAGCGCCCCGAGCTGTTCGGAGCAGCGCTGCCGGCGGTCGGAGTGATGGACATGCTGCGCTTCCAGCGCTTCACGGCTGGCCGCTACTGGACCGACGACTACGGTTCGTCCGACAATCCCGAGGAATTCAAGGCGCTCTATGCGTACTCGCCGTATCACCGGCTGACCCCCGGCACGAAGTATCCGCCGACGATGGTGACGACGGCCGACACCGACGACCGCGTCGTGCCCGGCCACTCCTTCAAGTTCGCCGCACGCCTGCAGGAGTGCCACGCGGGCGACGCGCCGGTTCTCATCCGCATCGAGACGGCGGCCGGCCACGGCGCCGGCAAGCCTGTCTCGAAGGCGATCGACGAGACCGCCGACATGTGGGCGTTCCTCGTGAAGGTGCTGAAGATGAAGCCGCCGGCTCGGTGAGGCCGATCACGCAGCCTGCGTCGAGAGGTGCGCGAAGGCTACTTCGCCCGCAGCTGCCACTCGAGCACATCGAGGTCGGGCAGCGCGTCGCTGATGCCCGGTGCCGCGAGCCGTCGAAGCATGTTGAGGCATTGCGCGCGCCGTCCACGCCCGCATCGCCTGTGTTCGCGTCGATCAGCCGCCCGCGCCGAACGACATTGTCGATGAGGATCAGCGTGCCTTCGCGCGCGAGCGCGACCGCGCGTTCGAGATACTGCGGGCAGCTCTCCTTGTCGGCGTCGATGAAGATCAGGTCGAACGGTGCCTCGTTCCGCGCGATCATCGCGTCGAGCGAATCGACTTCAACTGTCACGGCGCGGGCAGCGTAACGAGAGGCACGCGCTCCGCGAGGCGTGGACTCGTGCCGCGCGCGCTGAAGTGTTCAAGCGGGAAGTGATGCGCCGCGTCGACGCGATTACGGGCATCCGCCCCAGTTCGCGAGCAGGATCGCGAGGTCGACGCCGTTGACGACGCCGCTGTCGTTGAGGTCGGCCGTGCAGTCGCCCGGGCAGAGTCCCCACGAGGAGAGAAGAACCGCGAGATCGTCTCCACCCACCACGCGGTCGCCCGTGATGTCGCCAGCGCACGGGAAGCGGTTGACATAGCGCGTGAGGAGTTCGACATCCGTCTGGTTGGCGAGGCCATCGCCGTCGAGATCGGCAGGTGTCTTCGTGATGCGCGCGATATCCGCCTCATCGAGAAAGCCGTCGCCGTTGAAGTCGCCCGTGCGCGGCGTGTTCGGAACCGAGAGTTCAAGCCGCACGCGCTGGGGGTCCTTGGGAATCACGAGCCCGGTCACGGCGACGAGGCCATTGGTTTCGGTCGCGACGGCGCCCGACTGCAGCACCGCGTCGGTCAGGTCGTCGCGCAGCGTCCATTGGATCGTGGCGCCCGCGGCGGGCACGAGTCTGCGCGGCTTGCGCAGCGTGAGGCTCGTGGTTGTCGTGGTGCCCGGGAAGTTGTCGACGCTCACGGCCGACTGACCCACGAGGAAGAGCGTGCACGACCAGCCTGTCGTGGTGTCGAAGATCGTCTGCGTGTCCTAGTCGAAGTAGCCGCACCAGGTGCCCCACGGCGTGCCGTCGTCGGGCGAGCCGTTGCCGAGCGTCGGTTGGCGGCCCGACGATGCGGGATCCTGGTCGTCGTTGAAGAACCCGGGGAAGGACTGGCTGGCGCGGTAGCGACTCTGGTACGGCGCGCCGGATCGCTCGGTGCGCACGGGCGACACCCACTCGCCGATGTCGACGCCGGGAATCGACGGGCTGTCGGTCGTCCAATCGGATGCGGTGTGGTCGCGGTTGTCCCAATAGAGGTGCGTGCCCCAGCGTCCGGCCGACATCTCGTTGAAGAGCTGGATCGTCAGCGCTCCCCACTCGACGGCCTCGTCGCGTCGCCCGCGGAAGATCCGCGTCAGGCAGTAGTCGCGCGACTGCGGCGACAGGCGCACCGCCGCGTCGAAGAAGTCGTTGACGCGCAGCGGCGCGCCCGACGGTCCGATCTCGGTCGTCGCGAGGTTCTGCGCGGTCGTGCCAAACAGTCGCTGTCCGGTCTCCGGCGTGTAGTGCTGCGGCACGAACGCAGTGGCCGCACTGAAGCGATCGGGTCGGAAACGACTGACGAGCAGCGTGCCCGCGCCGCCCATCGAGTTCCCCATCACGGCGGTTCGGTCCGCATCGATCGCGTACGGCGAGCGCGTCTGCAGCCAGTCGATCGTCCACATCAGCCGCCGCAGCGTGTAGGGAACCACAATGGCGCTGTTCGGCGGCACATTCGTGTTGATCGGGTCCATGCCGGGCCACCAGCCGAACCAGTTGGTCGGGCGGTCGAGGTTGACCGTGCCGTTGGTCGCCACGAACAGCCGGTCGTCCATCGCGACGGTGATGCCGTTGACGGGCGTTGCACCGTCGTTCGCGTAGTGGATCGATTCGGGCGCCCACGACCAGTGCGAGCCCGACGGCCCGCCGCCGTGCAGGCAGACGACCGCGGGGAAGGGGGCGGTGGGAAGCCCCGTCTTCGGCTCGAACACCGTGAACACATGCGGTGCACCGTGCTTCGCGGCGTTCGCGAGGACGGGCATGTCCGGGCGCGCGTCGTTCGGGTCGTCGCGGCCGTACGCCCACATCGCGTAGACGCGGAACGGGTAGCCCTGCTGCGTTGTGCCCGAGAGTTGCTCGTGGCATCCGACGGGTTGGTTGGCGGGGTCGTAGACCACCGTGATCGGCGCTGCGGTGCGGTTCGTGCCCGAAACCACCGTGCTGCCGTTGCGTACGACGGCAAAGTACTCGGTCGACTGCGCGCGCGGGGTGAAGACGAAGAGGCCCTCGTTCGCTGCAAGCTGGTAGATGCCGCCCTTCGCAGAGGGGATCCGCCAGCGCGCGTTCGGCGACGCGAGCTTGAGCCGCGTGCCCGACCACTCCGGCTCGAACACGCGCCCTGCGAGCGTCGCCTGCGAGGTCGCGGTGACCGGTGTCGTCGAACGGTAGATGTCGTAGGTGAGCGGGACGGTCGTGTCGGTCTGCCAGACCACGAAGACCTGACCCGACGCAGACCACGCACGCACATTCGACTGGGCGAGCGCAGGGGAAGCGGCGAGCGCGGCGGTCAGGATGGAGAAGAGCGTGGCGAGGATTCGAAGCATGGGCCGTGGCTCCTGGCGCGCGGCGAGGCTCGACTGAAGAACCCGGCCTGAAGGCCGATTGTGAAGTCCGTTCGCGCTTCCGCGACTTTCAAACGACCCCTCTCCCGCGGGATTGCGGACTTTGTGGCGCGATCTGGACGCGTGGACTGGTCGAGGTCAGAGAACCTCGCGGCTTCTCGGCAAGACCTCCCCGATTGGGGAGGCTTCGCTGCATCGCCCGCCGTCGGCTCTCAGTATGCGCAACCACCTCCCGAGGCTTGCATACGATTGCTCCCGCATCGCGCATCGCGCATCGGGCGGCGTCTCTGGCGCTTCCAGCGCGTGCGAGTCCCGACTCTCTGAGCGCCGAATCAATGAGCGAAGTCTACATCGACCTAAAGTCGCCGAGCGTGTTGCGGGCACTCAAGGATGTCCCGACGATGCAACGCTGGGAGATTCTCCGCCGCGCCCAGCGCCCGTTCACGGCCCGCGAACTCGCGGAGTGTGCGCGCGTCTCGTGCGAGGATGCGCAGCACTCGCTCGACATGCTCGCCGAAGCGGACCTCGTGGTGACGAGCCCAGCGGTCTCACGCCGCCCGAAGATCACCTATCGCGCCGCGATGGAGCGGCTCTTTCTGCGCTGGGATCGGAGCGATCCGAAGGCCGCCGCAGCGTGGCGGGCGTTGGCCGACGCGATGCGCGACCACAGCAGGCGGGTGCAGGATAAAGCGACCGCGCGGTCCGGATCCGAGCAGTTCGCGCCGCACAACTTCATCGGATGTTCATCGGCACTGCTGCTTGAAGAGGACGCATTGAAGGTCCGTCAGGCATTCCGATCCGCATATGCGCTGCTCGCAGAGGCAGATCAGCGTGCACGCGACGCTCGGGATGACGCGCCGGCCCATCCGTTCCACATCGCCTTCACGCTGATGCGGCTCTGGGAAATCGAGCTTCCGATGGCGGAGTTCTTCGTGATCGAGAAGTCGAGGTTCGAGAGCGACCGCCAGGTGGTCCAGTCGACCGCAGAAGCGATTCTCTCGCCGCGCGAGTTCCAGATCGCGAAGTTGCTGGAGTCGGGCAAGAGCCGTCCGGCGATCGCCAAGGAACTCGGCCTGACGACCAACACCGTGTCCTCGCTCAGCAAGATCATCTACCGCAAGCTCGGTGTGCAGAGCCGCGCTGCCCTGACGGCCCGCATGCGGTTGAGCTGAGCCCGCAGGGCCGCGCTCCGCGCCGAAACGGGTGCGATTTCGAAGGCACCTCACCGGGCAGGCGACCAGGGCCGAAATCCACTTCGAGGAGCGAGGGATTTCCGACGAAACGCGGACCTCGGCTCCGTTCTGGCTGGGCGCAGTCGAACGTCCTGCGCTGCGATCCACCGACGCTCGACCTCGGCGAACTCACCGCTGGCACGCCGAAGACCGTCAAGCTCACCGTCACGAGCAATACGAGGTCTTCGCTCGCCGTCGAGACGGTGAAGGCCGGCTGTGGCTGCACGAAGATCAAAGACGAGCATTCCGTCTGCCCTGTCTGCCACTTGCGCGCAGGGCGGACGGGTGCATCTGGGCCACGCCAAATCCTCCTCGATTGGACCCAATCGCCGCCTGCGCCGCGGGCGGTAGTGTTCGGAAACTTCGGCCTCGGCGCGAACTGAGCGCGGCTGGTCGCCTCGCTCGACCTCCCGCGCCTCCTCGCAGCCAGCCCCGATTGGGGGGGCGCGTCGGATTTCCGCCTCGAGCGCGTTCGCTTGAAGAAATCGGATCGCGCTTCATGCGTTCGGACTTGCATGAGACCCCTGCATTCCGTGCATTGCCTGCGCCCCATCCGCACGCCCACGCTCGCCCTCCTCGCGGGGCTGGTTGCCGCGCCCCACGCCTCGGCGCAGGATCTCCGCTTCATCCCGCTGCCGCCGCCTGCGTCGCCGCGCGACCTTCTCTACAACCCGATCAGCAACAAGCTCTACACCGCGAACACGCCGCAGACGGGTGCGCCCTCGAACGAGAGCGTCTCGGTCATCGACGGTGCCACCGACGCCGTCATCGCGACGATCCCCGTCTCCGCGGGTCCGCGCGACTTCTGCCTCAACACCCAGTCGAACAAGGTCTATGTCGCGAACTACTTCGCCGACAGCGTGACGGTGATCGACGGCGCGACCAACCAGGTCCTCGCCGTCGTTCCCGCGGGCGACGGGCCGCGCGCGCTCGCCTACAACTCGGCCAACAACCGCATCTACTGCGCCAACGAGTTCTCCGCAAATGTGACGGTGATCGACGGCGCATCGAACGCCGTGATCGCGACCGTGCCGGTGGGAACGACGCCGCGCGTCATGTGCTACAACCCGGCGAGCAACAAGATCTATGTGCCGAACGCGGGAAGCCAGAGCGTGTCGGTGATCTCGGGGGCCACGAACACCGTGGTCGCCACCGTGCCGGTCGGCAGCGTGCCTCGCGGAATCCTCTTCAACCCGCAGAACAACCGCGTCTACTGCTCGAACTACGGGTCGGACACCGTGAGCATCATCGACGGCGTCACCAACGCCGTCGTCGCAACGGTGGCGGTGGGCGATGGCCCGACCGCGCTGGGCCACAACCCGATCGGAAACAAGGTCTATGTCTCGAATGTCGGCGCGCCGGGCCCGGGCACGCCGGCCGTGTGCTCGGTGTCGGTCATCAGCGGCACTTCGAACGCCGTCACCAAGACGCTCTCCGCGGGCGACGAGCCGACCGCGTTCTGCTTCAGCGAGCGCGACGGCAACATGTACTGGGTCAACGAGTGGAGCCACTCGGTGGCGGTCGTCGATGCGGCGACCGACACGCAGACCGCGCTGATTCCCCTCGGCACGGGGCAGGTCCAGCCTGTCGACATCGCCTACAACTCCGTGGAGGGGCTCGTCTACACCGCCAACCGCCTGACCTTCGAGGTCGGTGTGATCACAGCGGGCGGCGCCCCGTGCGAAGCGGATCTCGATGGCGACGGCACCGTCGCGGGCGGAGACCTCGCGATCCTTCTTGGCGGATGGGGCACGCCGAGCGGCGACCTAAACGGCGACAAGCAGACGAACGGCAAGGATCTCGGGATCCTGCTCTCGTCGTGGGGACCGTGCTGAACCTCGCACGGTGACCGCCCCGCATCACTCGAGGAACCGCGCGCGGTGCTCGGTCGACGGAATCATGCAGGTGTCGCGGCGCCCGAAGAAGCGATAGCGGTTGCGTGCGATCCACCCGTACAGCGCACCGCGCAGCGGCCGAGGCACGATGCGGAGGACGCCGAAGCACGGCCACGGAAACGGCAGCCGCGTCGCGATCGCAAGCGCTGCGTCCGACCGCTCGAGCGCCTTCCCGTCGGCGATCACCACTACCGAGTCGAACTCGCCGTTCGC
>JBIKTI010000141.1:0-6504 GCA_044348205.1 Phycisphaerales bacterium
CCGCTCTTTTTCCTCTTTCCGCGCCTGCAGCGTTTGACTTCGCCCGAGGCCATGGCACCTTGTCGATGCCTCGTGTTCCTTCGGGGGCACGAGCGGGGCGGAGTGTTTGCGAGAGAGAGAACTCGCGGGAGAGAGAGCGGGTCTGACGGGTGTTTCGCGAGCGTCCGATGGGAGCTCGCGGGCGTGCCGAGACCCGTCCCGCAGATGAGTCTGGCGCTTCCGAGTGGTGCGCCAGACGGAGACGGTTCCATTCACAGCGAAGAAGGGCTGCGCGCCTTCTGACCTGCCTTCCGTCGCCCGAGCCACGCTCGGCGCACTCGGATCGCGCGTCGGGATCAAGCGGGCCCTGTTTCGTTTTTGGGCGGCGGGTTCGTGGCCGCCGCGTGCCCCGCCATCGCGCGCCAGCGGGTCGTCAAGTACAGTGCGGGGCGATGGTTTCGTTTCCCGAGCTTTCGTCGTTTCTCGCAGCCACGGGTCCCGACCTGCCGCGCGCGGCGGGGCGCCTGCATCCGCTGCTCGTCCACTTTCCGGTCGCGCTGGCGCTTGTCGCCATCGGTGCCGAATGGTGGCGCGGGGTGCGTCGGATCGAGGGCATGTCGCCGCTGACGATGCCGCTTCTCTGGCTCGCGGCGGTGTCCGCGATCGGAGCCACCGCGACGGGCTGGCTGAATGCCGCCCACGAGCACGACGGAAGCACAGACCCGACGCTCGACCGGCACCGCTGGATCGGCACGGCGACAACGGTCGCCCTGCTCGGCCTCGCCTGGTGGGGGCGCTCGCTGTGCGCGAGCCTCGTCCACCCGACGGCGGAGGCGTTCGCGCGCCTCGGAGCCTTCCGCTGGATGGCGGCGGTCGTGGCCGTCGCGGTCGGCCTCACGGGTCACCTCGGTGGCGAACTCGTCTACGGCAAGAACTATGTTGGGAAGGTGCTCTTCCCGCCCGCTGCGAAGCCAACCGAGCCGCCCACCGATGCTCCCGCGGCAGAGCCCGCGGCGCTGACGCCTTCGGAGCTCCACTTCGTCGAGCGCGTGAGGCCTCTCCTCGAGGTCCACTGCCTCGAGTGCCACGGCTCGCGCCGACAGCGCGGTGGCCTGCGCATGGACTCGAAGGAAGCGCTCTTCGAGGGTGAGGAGTACGAGTGGTCTGTGGTTCCTGGGAAGAGCGCTGAGAGCGAGGTCTTCAAGCGCGTCGTCCTCGGCCGCGACGACCCAGACGCCATGCCGCCTGAGGGCGCTGGTCTCTCGCAGGAGGAGATAGACGCGCTCCGCAAGTGGATCGACGAGGGCGCGGTGTGGCCGGACGGGGCGGGGGCAGCAGGCGGCGCGGCGCCCGAGGGTGCGGCGTCGACGCGGTCCGCGACAGGCGCGGGCGCTGCTGCAACGGCCGATGCGGTGCCCGCGGATGTCCGCGCACGGGCCGATGCCGCCGCGCGCACGCTCGCCGCGCGCGGGGTGCTCGTCCAGCCGCTCGCCCTCGAGAGCGCGTACCTCGATGTGAACGCAAGCCGCGCGGCGCCGCCGCTCACGGCCGCCGATGCGCCGCTTCTCGCGGACCTCGCGCCGCTCGTCGTGAACCTCAACCTCTCGCAGACGGCGCTCGGCGACGACGGACTCGCTGCGATCGGCGCTATGCCGCTCCTCGAGCGTCTTCGGCTCGACGGCAGCTCGATCGGCGACAGGGGCCTTGCAGCGCTCGGCGCGCTTCCGAAGCTCGAGAGCGTGAACCTCGTCGGCACAGCGGTCACGGACGCGAGCGTGGCATGGCTCCGCGCGCAGCCGTCGCTGCGCCGCGTCTATGTCTGGCGCACGGGACTCGACACGCCAGAGGCGATCGCTGCGCTCCGCGAGGGTGGATCCATCGACCCAATCGGCGGAGACCTGCCGCTGGCGCAGCCGACGACTCCGCCGATGCCTGAGGATGCGCCCGCCACAGACGCAGCGGCACAGTGAGGCGCGCGGCGGGTACGCTGCGCCGATGCACGACACTCGACACGACTCCCGCTCCGACTCGCATGGTGAGCATTCGCGCCGCGCCTTTATCCGCACGGCTGCAGGCCTCGCAGCGCTCGCGCCCTTCTCGAACGCCTTCGCGTCCGCGCTGCTCGCAGGCGACATCGTCACGGGCTCGGGCGACTTCCAGTACCGCGTCGAGCACGACTGGCTGACGCCGCCCGAAGGTCTCGCGTGGGGCGACACGCATGGCGTCGCGCAGGACAAGTCGGGCCACATCTACATCTCGCACACGGTCGGCGGCGGCGCGACAAAGGACGACGCGGTCTATGTCTTCACGAAGGACGGCACCTTCGTGCGCTCGATGATGCCCCAGTTGAAGGGCGGCGGGCACGGGCTCGATGTCCGCGACGAGGGTGGGACCGAGTTCCTCTACCACTGCGACGTGAACCGTCGGCGCGTCCTCAAGACGAAGCTCGACGGCACCGTGGTGTGGGAGAAGGGCGCGCCCGTCGAGGCCGAGTTCGCGGGAGCGAAGGTCTACGGCAACGAGAACGACTGGAACCCGACGAATGTGGCGTTCCATCCGAACGGCGATGTGTTCGTGGGCGACGGCTACGGCAAGAGCTTCGTGCACATCTGGTCGAAGGACGGCGCGTACAAGTCGACGATCGCAGGCCCGGGCTCTGGCGAGGGCCAGGTGTCGGGCCCGCACGGACTCTGGTGGGACGACCGCCTCGGCACGCTCGCGGTCGCAGACCGCTCGAACAACCGCATCCAGTACTTCACCGAGGCGGGCACTGGTCAGCCGTGGAAGCATGTGTCGTTCGTGAAGGAGGCGATGCGCCAGCCGTGCCACTTCAAGACGCGCGGCGACCTGCTGCTCGTGCCCGACCTCGCAAGCGCGGTCGAGCTGCTCGGCAAGGACAACAAGGCGGTCGCAGTGCTCGGCGACGGCCACCCGACGAACCTGCGCGGCGCAGCACGCAAGGACTTCATCCCCGGCAAGTTCGTCCACCCGCACTCGGCGACCTTCCTCGCGGACGGCTCGATCCTGGTGGTCGAGTGGGTGCCGATCGGACGGGTGACGAAGCTCACGCGAATCTGATCTCATCCCTCGGTCATCCCTCGGTCATCCCTCGGTCATCCATCGGTCATCCCCCGGTGCACAGCGCGTGCCACGCAGTGCCTGTCACTGGCTGGCACGTGCCGTGCACCGGGCGAATGAAGCCTCCTTGCAGATCAAGCGCGCAGCCCGGGAGCGCTGTGGCGGGAATGCTCGAAGCGATCGCCGATCGCCGTCAGGCTGACACGATTCCGGCGACGGCAGCGGTCATCCAGCAGGCGAGCGCGCCTGCTGTCATCGCGCGCAGGCCGAGCCGCGCGAGGTCGCTGCGCCGCTCGGGCGCCATCGCGCCGAGGCCGCCGATCTGGATGGCGATCGACGGGAGGTTTGCGAAGCCGCAGAGCGCGTAGATCGCGATCGTGGCGCCGCGCTCGGAGATCGCGCCCGAGGCCTGCATCTTCGCGAGATCGAGGTACGCCACGAACTCCGTCGCGACGACGGCCTGGCCCATGAGCGAGCCGAGGGCGTGTGCGTCGCTTCCTGCGCCCATCGTCCACGCGAGCGGTTGCAGGATGTAGCCGAGGATGTTCTGGAAGGTGAGGACGGGGATTCCCAGGTCCTCGCGCCACGACGCGATCGGGAGCCATGCGGCGTTCACCTCGCTGAGCGCCGCGAGCGGCCAGTTGAGGAGCGCGATGAGCGAGACGAACGCGACCAGCATCGCCGCGACATTGAGCGCGAGCTTGAGGCCGTCGGCTGCGCCCGCGGCGGCCGCGTCGACGCCGTTCACAGTCTCGCGCGGCATGTTGCGCAGCGCCGCGATCGACTCGTCGCGCGGCGTCTCTGTTTCGGGAAGCATGAGCTTCGCCATCACGATCGCCGCGGGCGCGCTCATCACGCTCGCGGTCATGAAGTGCTTGGCGACCTCGATGCGCAGCGCTTCGTCGGCCCCGCCGAGCATCGAGATGTACGCGGCCATCACGCTGCCCGCGATCGTCGCGAAGCCGCCGACCATGACGCACATCAGCTGCGACTCGGTCATCCGTCCGATGAACGGGCGCACCGTGAGCGGCGCCTCGGTCTGCCCGACGAAGATGTTGGCCGAGGCCGACATCGCCTCGACGCCGGTGATGCCGAGCGCGCGCCGCAGCAGCGCCGCGAGCAGCGCGATGACGCGCTGCATGACGCCGTAGTGGTAGAGGACCGACATCAGCGCCGCGAAGAAGATGATGATCGGCAGCACCTTGACCGCGAAGATGAAGCCCCACGCGCCCGAGGCGTCGGCCGCGTTTCCGAAGATGAAGCGCGTGCCTTCGTCTGCGAACGAGATGACCTTCGAGATGCCTGCAGCAAACGCGTCGAACGCGGCCACGACGGGCGGGAAGCGCAGCAACAGGTACGCGAGCGCAAACTGGAGCGCGACGCCGCCGATGATCGTGCGGGCGCGGATCGCGCGGCGGTGCCTGGAGAGGGCATAGCCGAGCGCGAGGATGACGACGACGCCGAGCAGCCCGGTCGGGTTCATGTGACCTCCGAAGGGCGCAAGATACTGGCAGCCCCGCGTATGCTGCGGTCGTGCATGGCGATCAGCGCATCATCGACGGCCTCGACGCCGCTCGCGACGCGATCCTCGCGGCGGCCTTGGCGCACGGCCCGCGCGCGGTGATCGGCGTGACGGGCGCTGTCGCCTCCGGCAAGTCGACGCTCGCGCGGGCGCTGTCGTCGTGCGTGGTCTCGACCGACCACTACCTGCCCGACTACGACGCGACGCCCGAGCACCTGCGCGACCTGCCCGAGTCGGCGGACCTCGCGCGGCTTGCGCGCGACCTTGCGGAACTGCGCGTCGGGCGCGCGACCCTGATGCCGAAGTGGAGCTTCGACACGCACTCCCGCGTGGGCGAGCAGCCGATCGAGCCGGCCTCGCTCGTCGTCGTCGAGGGCCTCCACGCGCTCCACGCGCTGCCGCGCGCGCATGTCGACATCGCGGTCTTCGTCGAGGCCCCGCGCGACCTCCGCTGGGCCCGCGCCGTCGCGCGCGAGAAGGCGGGCGACCGGCCGTGGCCGCTCGCGTACCTCGAGCACTTCTTCCACAGCGTCGCCGAACCGACCTACGCGCGACACGCCGACATCTACCGCGCTTCGGCGCACTTCGTCGTCGTGAATGGCGCTGTCAGCGGCGGCTCGGCCTGAAGCACGCCGCACAGGTCGCGATGAAGTCCGCTGCACCCCCGACGATGATCCGCTCGGTCGTCGCGACGAGCCGCTCGCTGTGCGTGCTCGGCGCCCCACAGCGCGCGCAGGTGCCCGTCTTGTGGACGCGCTCGTCGGCGCGTGGCAGCAGCGCGTCGAACGGCGCGAAGAGGTCGCCGAAGTGGTCGATGTCGCAACCCGCGACGACGACCGTCACGCCGCGCGCAAGCAGCGCGTCGATCGGCGCGACCGCGTCGGAGGCGAAGAAGTGGATCTCGTCGATCACGACGAGCGCGGGCCGTGCGGGCTCGGCGTCGACGAGCGCGACGAAGTCGGCCGCGCTGCCTGCGTTGCGCGCGGCGATTCGTTCACCCGCGTGCGTCACGACTTCGTCGACGGCGTAGCGCGTGTCGCGCGTCGGCTTGATAACGAGCGCGCATTCGCCGCGTGCGCGCGCCGCCGCGACGCGCGCGAGGATCTCGGTCGTCTTCCCAGCGAACATCGGACCGTGGATCACGACGAGGCGTCCTTGCCGGTGAAATGCGTCGTGGGGGGCCATCGCGCGCAAGGTAGGCGCGGCGCAAGGCGCGTGCCGCGGGGCGGGTGGCGCAGGCCTTCTCATCTCCAGGACGGGTCTCGAGGCGCCTCCGTCTCGAAAGACGGCGGAATTGTCATTGCCCCGGCACCCGCGGTTGGGGTACCGTGTTCGTCTTCGGGGCCGCCAAGCAAGTCGTGTGTCTGCCGCCGCGGTTCCATCCGAAGTTCGCCATGCAGGAGATCGCCATGAAGTTGAATCGGACGCTCCCTCGGGTTCTTTCCATGGCTGCGGCGGCGCTCGCGTCCGCGCTTCTCGCTGGGCCTGCGCACGCGCAGTCGTGCGGAGGGGACATCAACAACGACGGCATCGTGAACAGCGGCGACCTCGCCACACTGCTCTCGAACTGGGGCCCGTGTGCCGTGTCCGCGCCGACGATCTCGCAGGTGGCGCCGAACTCTGGCCCGGCGACCGGTGGAACGGTCATCAACATCAACGGCACGAACCTCAACCGCGCGACGAGCGTGACCGTCGGCGGCGTCGCTGCGACGATCATCGCTGCGTATCCCACTGTCATCATCGCGACGACGCCCGCCAGCACAAGCGGTGGCGCGAAGACGGTCGCCGTGACCACGCCTGGCGGCACGGCCTCGGCGAGCAATGCGTTCACCTACGGGGCCGCGACCCCGAGCTGGGCGACGCTGCTCGAGGCGGCTCCCGACCCCGCGGTGGTGACGAACGCAAGCATGCGCACGGCGATCGCT
>JBIKTI010000142.1:0-6487 GCA_044348205.1 Phycisphaerales bacterium
CCTTCACATTGCGGAAGCCCGAGATCGTGCGCGCGAGCACATTCTGCAGGGCGATGAGCTTCTTGGTCTCGCTCTGGCGCGTCGTCTCGAACGGGCTGTCGAGCTCCACGAGCTTCGTGAAGTCGATCCCCGCCTCGCTGCCGCCGCCCTGCTCGGCGAAGCCAGCGAGGAGCTCGCCGTGGCGCTCGATGGGGACCATGATCCGTCCGCCCTCTTCCACATACTTGACGCCGCGCATCGCGAGGAAGGTCTTGGCCTGGTCGTAGGCAGCGGGCGTGACCGCGAAGGGCACGGTCGTCGTGGTCGAGCTCCATTGCGCCACCAGGAACAGCCCCAGCGCGATGATGACCATGAGGCTCCCGATGAGGAGCTTCGCGGTGGGCGTCAGGCCCGCCAGGCGGGACCGTACGAGTTCGAGCGTCCTTCGCAATGCCTGCACGCGTCGGCCTCCATGCCACTTGCGCCGCGACCACTTCTTCCCTCACGGACCCCTGCGCGGCCATCCTGGCGCGCGGGGAGAGAAGGCTCATCGGCACAAGGGCGTTTCATTCCGCAAAGAGCGCGCAACGAAGGGCGGTTCCTGCGCAGGCCGCGCAGGAACCGCGCGTCCGCCTCGCGGCGAGCACGGGACAACCTGCGCATCTTTCGGCGCAGGATCAGGCTCCCCACCCCGCGTCAGACGCGGATGTTGCGCACTTCGTCGTAGGCGTCGACGGCCTTGTTGCGGAGCGCCAGCAGCATGCGGAAGGCGGAATCCGCCTTCTGAGCCGCGATCATGACGCCCTCGATGTCGTCGCGCTGGCCCGTGAGGAGGTCGTTGGTCGCCTGCGTGGCGTCTCGCTGCAGGTCGTTCACCTTCTTCATCTCGGAAAGAAGCTCCTGCCTGAAGTCCGCGCCCTCGCCGCCCGCCGCGGGCTTGGGAAGCCCTGGCTGCTGGCTGTTGACGCGGGAGACGATGCCAAGCGGGTCGATCATGCGGTCCTCAACGCTCCTCGGTGCCTCTCAGCATTTGGCGTGCCAGAGAGGGTGCCCCCCGACTTCGGGTCAGGCGATGATGCGCAGCGATGCGTCCAGCATCGACTTGGAGGCCTCGACCGCAGCAAGATTCGCGTCGTAGCTGCGCGTGGCCAGCATGGCGTTGGCCTGCTGGACCACGGGATCGATGTTCGCGTAGCGGACATTGCCGTTTGCGTCTGCGAACGGGTGCTTCGGGTCGTACTGGAGCCTGAAGTCGTTGCGCGGGCGGATCTCGGAGATGTGGACCCCGAACGGGTTGCCCGAGGCGGGGTCGCCGGGCGCGAAGAACACGACCTTCTCCGAAAACGGCGTCTCGGTCGAGCGCGGGTCGACGGGAACCTCTGCGTTGGCGAGGTTCGCGCTGATCGCATCGAGCCGGGTGCGGTTGGCGACGAGGGCCGAGGTCGAGATGTCGAGCGAGCCGAACATGGGAAGTCCTTTCTGTCAGCCTGCGCGGGCGGGCATGGGGGTCAGAACCTCTCGCGGATCGCCATGCTGATCGAATCGAAGCGGTTGCGCAGCATCTGCGACGCCAGGCGGTAGGTGTACACGTTCTCCGTGATCTTCTGCATAATCCGTTCCACGCTTCGGTCGTTCCCGTCGTGGAACATGATGTTCTCGGCGAGCACATCGGGCTTGAGCACCATGCCGTCCTCGGTGACGGCGACGGGCGCGGAGCCGTCGAACGAGATCGAGCCGTCCTTCTCGGTCTGACCTGCGTCGATCGCGTCGCGGAGCGCAGCCTGGAAGGCCTGCGGACTCACATCAACGGGCCGGAAGCCGGGGGTCTCGATGTTGGCGAGGTTGTTCGTCAGGAGGCGGTGCCGCGCAGACATGTACTGCAGCGACCGCTCGAGGACGGGAAGCGTGGTTCCTGCGTGGAGTCCTTCGATCATGGGAGCCTCACAGTTCGGCGGGGACGAGAGATTCTTCCTTCCACTTCTTGAGCTTGAGCCCGAGCGTCCGCACGCCGATCCCAAGCGCCTTCGCGCTCTTCTGGCGATGCCCGCGGAAGCGCTCGAGGGTGGCGACGATCGAGCGTCGCTCGATCTCGTCGAGGGTCAGCCGACCGTCGCAGACGAGGGTCGGAAGCCCCGAGCCGTCGCCCGCGGACTGCGACGCCGCGTGCGCGACCTGCTGCGACGAACCCGACGGGCCTGCGACACCGATGAGCGCGTCGGCGGCCGAGGAGAAGGTCTCGATCACGGGCACGACGGGCGAGGACGACGGGGTGGGCCGCGAGAGCGGAAGCCCCATGCCGCCGAGGGCGGCGGGCGCCACGGGGGCGCGCTCCGACGAAGGAAGCCCTGTTCCGCCGATCCACGGCGCGACGAGCGCGCCCTCGATCACATCGCCCGCAGTCAGCACGGCGGCGCGCTCGCAGAGGTTCTGCAGCTCGCGCACATTCCCCGGCCAGCCGTAGCGCTCGAAGAGGGCGAGCGCGTCCTTTGAAAGACGCTTGCGCCGCCCGCCCTCGCGGTCGGCGACGAGCCCGAGGAAGTGCTCCGCGAGCTCCGCCACATCGCTCGCGCGCTCGCGCAGCGCGGGCATGCGGATCGGGAGGACATTGAGGCGGAAGAAGAGGTCGCCGCGGAAGCGGCCCGCGTCGACCTCGCGTGCGAGGTCGCGGTTCGTGGTCGCGAGGATGCGCACATCGACCTTCTGCGCGATGCTCGAGCCGACGCGCTCGAAGCTCTTCTCCTGAAGGACGCGGAGGAGCTTCGCCTGGAGGTCGGGCGGGATCTCGCTGATCTCGTCGAGGAGGAGCGTGCCGCCGTCGGCGAGCTCGAAGCGGCCCTTGCGCAGGCGGTCCGCGCCCGTGAACGCGCCCTTCTCATGGCCGAAGAGCTCGCTCTCGAGGAGCGCCGAGGAAAGCGCCGCGCAGTTGATCGCGAGGAACGGCCCAGACGCGCGGGGGCTGTGCTCGTGGATGTGGCGCGCGGCCACCTCCTTGCCCGTGCCCGACTCGCCCGTGATCAGCACCGTGCCGTGGCTCGCAGCCATCGGCGCAAGCTTCGCGCGCAGCTCCTCCATGAGGGGACCCGAGCCGATCATGCGGTGGCTCTGGGCGCGGCGCGTCTGCGGCGTGGCCACCGCGCGCAGCACCTGGTTCTCTCGCAGGAGCCGCGCGTGCTCGAGCGCGCGGTCGACCGAGATCGAGAGCTCGTCGCCCGAGAACGGCTTGGTCACATAGTCGAACGCACCCTTGCGCATCGCCTCGACGGCGGTCTCGATCGAGCCGAACGCCGTCATGAAGACGACGGGCAGCTCCGCGTCGATCCTGCGGATCTCGTCGAGCAGCTCGAGCCCGTTCATGCCGGGCATCTGCAGGTCGGTGACCACGCACTCGGGGCGCTTCTCGGCCAGCCGCGCCAGCGCAACGCGCGCGTCTGGGGCGGTGATCACGGTGTGACCCTTCCTGCCGAGGATCGCCGCCACGCTGTCGCGCATCAGTTCCTTGTCGTCGACAACCAAAACCTTGCCCATATGGACGACTCCTTCATCCTGCGTGTGCGTGGACAGACGAATTCCCGCCGATCCTTCGGCGGACTGCTTCACCGAGCGAGACGCCGTCTGCGCCTCCGACCTCGGATGGTTCGAGCGGAAGCGAGAGCTCGAGCCTCGCTCCCGGGTTGCGCCCGGCGACGCGCCGCGTCGACTCGGCGCAGGCGGTCATGCCGCCGTGCGCGTCGACGATGCGGTGGACGATGGCGAGGCCAAGCCCCGTGCCCTCCTCGCGCGTCGTGAAGAACGGGTTGAAGATCCGCTCGCGCGCCTCAGTGGGGATCCCCGGGCCCGTGTCCTCGACCGCGAGGACGACGAAGCCGCGGCGCGAGCCCTCCGCGGTGCGCAGGCGCGCCTCGCGGGCTGAGAGCGTGATCTCGCGGTGCGGAAGCCCGCGCATGGCCTGCACGGCGTTGCGGACGAGGTTGGCGACCGCCTGCGCCACGAGCGGCGCGTCGGCGCGCAGTGCGCACGGCCCGTCGATGTCGATGCGGAAGTCGATGTCGTCCTCGGCGAGGAGCGCCTCGCAGTCGCTCGCCGCGAGCTCGAAGATCTCGCGTGCCGAGGTCTCCACGGCGTGGACGCGCGTGTCGCGGGCGAAGCTGAGGACATCGCCCACGATCCTGTCGAGCCGCCGCGCCGCCCGCAGGATCTTGTCGACGCTCGTCGACGCGGGGGCGTTCCCCGCGACATCCTCGCGGAGCATCTCCGCGTTCAGCGCGATCGCACCGAGCGGATTGCGGATCTCGTGCGCGATGCCCGCCGCCATCTCGCCGAGCGCTGCGAGCGAGCGCGAGCGCCGAAGGCGCTCGTTCGCCTCCGCAAGCTCTCCCTGGAGGCGCGACACCTGCGCCGCCAGCGCGGCATGCGTCTCCTCGAGCCGCGACGCCGCGTCTGTGAACGCGCGCACGAACTCCTGGAAGTCGCCATCCTGGCCCGTCTGTTGCGTCATCAGCCTGTCCTGTCGGTGAAGCGTGGTTCGAGCTGTGCACCTGGCGCCGCGTAGGCCCTGTTCGCGGCGGCGCCGCCCTCGGCGCGCGCCAGCGTCTCGGAAGACTCGCGTCGGCGCGACTTCAATTCACGAACGAAGGCCTTGTCGCGCACGCCAACGGCGTCGAGGACCTGCCGCATCTCGGAGTTGATGTCGCGGAGAGGGCCCACGTCGTCGCTCGTGAGCTCCGCCGTCTTCGCAAGCGCGACCCATTCCTCGTCGAAGGCGCGCATCGAGCGGATGAGCGCGTCGCGCGCGTCGAGATGCCCGTTGAGCGCGATCTCCGCGTCCGCAGGCGTGCAGTCGCCGCGCGTCGCGCCGTCGACGATCGCGAGCACCTTGGACTCGGAATCCGCGAGCTCGAGCAATGCCTTCGCGGACTTCAGCCGCGCCTTCGCGATCTCGAGCAATCGAAGCGAACTCTGTGTGCTCATGGCAGGCCCCCTGGTTGATTGCCTTGCGTGTCCGTTCTTGCGCCCGAGGCCACCCTTGCCGCGGGCGGGCGATTGCGAAGCCATGTCTCCCAGCTTTCGCGTGCGAGGATTCCGCCTCCGATGAGGAAGGCCTCGTCGGGAAGCTGCGCGAGCCGAAGCTGCGCGCGGCGATGCGCGATCTCGGCGCGGGTGGTGTCGCCGAGTCTGTCGCAGGCGTTGACGATCTGGATGAGCGCGACCATGGAGAGCGCATGGTCGGAGTACTTGCGGTCGACGATCTCGTAGAGCTGGATCGCGTCCTCGAACTGGTCGAGGTCGAAGGCCGTGTTCGCGCGCGCGAGGTACGCGCGGCGGAGCATGTCGAGCGAGAGCCCGTCGATGGTCTCGCCCTTCGCCTCGAACGCGGAGATCGCCTGCTCGAAGGCGCGGCGCGCCTCGCCGAGGCGGTCGTTGGCGTCGCGCGTGAGCTGAAGCCTTCGCGCCACAGAGACATCGCCCGTCTCGGCCTGGCGCCGCGCCGCGCGCGCCACATCGACGAGGCTCTCGCCGAGGCGGAACTGGAGCTCGCCCGAGCGCGGGTCCTCTGGGCGTCGCAGGATCGCCTCGCGCAGGAGCTCGGTCGCGCGCACGAAGTCGGCTCGATCGAAGGCGAGGCCCGCCATCACCTCGAGGGCCTCGAAGTACTCGTTCGCGGACGGCTCGAGCCCGAATTCGCCCGAGGTGATGCGCTGCAGCACACTCAATGCGTCCGCGGGGCGACCGCCCGACGCGAGCGCGCGCGCAAGCGGCACCACGGAGCGGACCGCGAACGGCCCCGTGGGCGAGACCGCGATCGCCTTCTGGTAGCCCTTGACGGCCTCGTCGAACGCCCCTTCGGCGTGGTTGAGGCCTGCGATCCGCCAGTGCGCCTCCGCCCGCTGCGGGTCGTCGGGCGGGGAGAGATCGATGAACGCCGAGAAGTTGGCCATCGCCGCCTCGCGCCATCCCGCGAGGTCGTAGCTGTCCGCGGCGGCCCACAGGCTCGCCTGTGCGGAGCCGTCCTGCATGCCGCGAACCTCGGGCGCGGCGGCGTGCGCAGCGAAGGAATCGCCCGCGCGACGGAGCAGGCGGTTGACGCGCGCGCGGTCCTCGGGGTCAATCGTCTTTCCAGCGGGAACCTCGGCCATCGCCCGCATGGCCTCTCCGCGCGCAGCGAGCGCCACGCGGGAAAGCGCGTCCGCGCCCGAACCGCCGTTGGGACGGATCGTGGTCGCGAGATCGGCAAAGAGGAGCGCGTCACCGGGCCGCTGCTCTGCGAGCAGGGCGTCCGCGCGCACGATCAGCTCCATCTCCGCCTCGCGCACGGTGTCGGGGTGGCTCCCCTTCAGGAAGAGATCGCGCAGCTGCTGGAAGTCGCGGAGCGAGTCCACAAGTTCGCCGCGCAATGCGTAGGTGGTGGCGCGTCCAAGCGTCGCCTCCTGGCGCAGCCGTCCGGGGTGCTCGCCCTTCACCGCGCGCTCGAAGACCTCGTGCGCGGCGTCGACCTCGCCGAGGGAGATGA
>JBIKTI010000143.1:0-6400 GCA_044348205.1 Phycisphaerales bacterium
CGAGCACGATGCTGAGAAGCGTGCGCATGTGTGTTTCCTTCAGGATGAACGGTGATGTGACGGTTGACCGGAACGGGGACTCTGAAACGACCTCGACCGAGCGGCCCGCGGGGGTTTAGATCGGCCGATGCACGCCGCGGCGGCGACTTTCTACTCCGCTGCGGGAATGGCGACCGTGAACGCGTGCGCGAAGGACGGCTTGCGTGCCGCCGCGCCCGTCTCAGCGGGGACGAGGATACCCGCGACCTCGATCGGCTTCCCGAGGGAACTTCCGCGGGAAAGCCTCAGCTCGACTTCAAGCGTGCGCCCCTTCGTCTCGGCCATATAGCCCGATTCGAGCACGCATCCAGGGGTGTCGTACGGGATGAACCTGAACCCCGCCTTTGCCGCATCCGCAGGAATCTCCACGACGAGCGTGGCGCTGTCCTCCGCGATCGAGCGAAGCGAGACCTTCCATCCGACGGGCAACGGAGTCGGAACTCCAGCGAGTGCCTCGGAAAGTCGAGCCGCGGCGACGGAATCAGGCGCACTCGGCGCTGCAAGATCCACCTTCGCCTCCTTGCGGCCGAGGAGGCAGAGCTCCTTGCACACGAGCCAGCTCGTCCGCACGGTCGCGGGCAGCGCACTCCCCTGCGTGAAGCCGCTGGGAAGCGTGACCGGAACGGAAAGCGTCACGGAGCCCTCGTAGCCGAAGGTCGTCTCGCCCTTCGAGAAGACCTGCGGCGCGGGAAACGCGACAGCGAGTTCGCCCGACGCGTCGCGCGCGGCGACGCAACCCTCGGGAAGCTCAAGCTCGATGAGCGTGGGCGAGCCCGACTCGCCCGCGCTCCGCCAGTAGATGTGCCAGCCAGGGTGCACGGTGTAGGTCACGGCCAGTTGCACGGTCGCGCCCGCCTTGGCCTCGCCCACGACCGAGACATCGACCGCGACGAGTTCCTCGCCCGTCCTCGGTTCCTTGGCGGGCGGCTTGCCCGCGCCCTGGTCAAGTGGCCGCGAGAGCGACGGCACGCCCTGCTCCGCTGCGCACACCTCCTCGAACGCGACCATCGAGCAGCCAACGGCGGAGAGCGCAAGCAGGGAGAGCCGCACGAGGAGGCCGCGGACCCGCGCGAGGAGCGGGCGGGCGAGGCTGCTTCCGAGGCGGGTCTGGTTGGGCGCAGCGTGAGACATGGGCGAGCCCGACATGGGCGAAGGCGCCGGGGACAAAGGCACCGGGGACGAAGGCACCGGGGACGAAGGCACCGGGGACGAAGGCATCGAGAAGTCCTTTCAATCGGTTCGGCCAAGCGAGGAGACAGGCGGCAGACCTGTGCGCCCTTCGTGATGCGAGAGAGCGACCGCAGGAAGCCGATGGTAGACCCGACTATCGGGTCGGACGCTTCAGCGGCAGGAATGCATACCGCCAGATGGCGTACTCTCCCCGCCACCCGCGGCCATGCCGTCGAGGGCGGCCGATTGATGCCGACCGCAGAGGCGGGATTCCAACGAAGAAAGCAAACCATGCACGCTCAAGAGCCCAGATCCTTCGCCGCACGCGTCCGCACCGTGCTCCCCGCCCTGATCCTCGCGTTCGTCGTGCTCGTGTCGGGCGTCGGGTGCAACCGAACGACGAGCGACAAGAGCATCGTCTACAAGCGCCCCGCAGAGCTGATGGAGCTCGCCAACACTCCGACGGGAGCGTTCGGAAGCAAGGGACTCCCGAAGGTGCTCTGGCTCGACCCGCGCACACCCGCCGAGTTCGCGGCGGGGCGCGTGCCGCAGGCGACCAACATCCCCTTCCCCGACATCGAGCGCACCCACGAGGCGACCTGCAAGGGCTTCGACCTCTACATCGTCTACGACACCGACTACGACGATGTGATGGCGAAGGCCGCCGCCAAGAGGCTCATCGAGCTTGGCTACGACCCCGTCTACGCCATGCTCGGGGGCCTGCGCGCGTGGCGCACAGACGGCTTCAGCGTCGATCCGCCCGCCGCGGGCGCGAAGTCGGAGTGAACGAGGGCCTCGCGGCTACTCGAGCGCAGCAGCGCCCGACACGATCTCGGTGAGCTCGGTGGTGATGCGGGCCTGGCGCGCGCGGTTGAAGTTGCGGCGGATGGTGCGGCCGAGGGCGCCCGCGTTGTCGGTCGCAGCCTTCATCGACACCATGCGCATCACATGCTCGCTGACCGCAGCGTCGTTGAACGCCTGGAAGAGCGAGACCTCGACCGACTTCGGGAGAAGGTCGCCGAGGAGTTCAGCGCCAGAGGGGCTGAACTCGTAGTTCGCGCTTGCGCCTCCCGACGCGGCCGCGGGCGCAGCAAGCGGAAGGAGCTGCATCACCTCGGGCACCTGCCTCGCGCTCGACACGAAGCGCATGTACGCGACATGCACGGCGTCGTAGCGGCCTTCGGAGAACTCGGCCATCAGCCGCTCGGCGAGCGCCTTGACCTGCCTGAACTCAGGCTTGTCGCCGAAGGTGTGCCGCTCCGCGATGTCGACCTTGGCGAAGCGGAAGTAGGCGACCGCCTTCTTGCCGACGGTCTCGAGGACCACTTCCTTGCCCGACGACTTCAGCGTCTTGATCGCGGCGTTCGCGCGGCGAAGCACATTGCCGTTGTACGCGCCGCAGAGGCCGCGGTCGGAGGTGATCACGAGGACGAGCTCGCGGCGCGCGGGCGCCTCGGGCGCCTTCATCAGCGGATGCGTGAAGTCGTCGCCCGCGGCGGCGGCGACCTCGCCCACGAGGCCGCGGATCCGGTCCGTGTAGGGCCGCGTGGCCTTGGCACGCGCGAGCGCCGCGGTGAACTTCGCGGTCGCGATCATCTGCATCGTCTTGGTGATGCGCTGGATGGTGCGCACGGCGACCATGCGCTTCTTGAGCTCGCGGATCTGTGCCATAGGGGCGGGGATGATAGCACTTCGCGCCGCGCGCCGAAAGCCCGCGGGTCGGTGCCATCAGGCCCCGTCGAGCGCGAGGCCGTCGTACCCAAGTTCCATCCCAGCAGGGAGTTCCGCCGAGAGCTCGGCATGGCGAATGTCATGGGTCATGTGCGTGAAGACGGTGCGCCGCGCCCCTGCCTCATGTGCGATCGCGACGGCCTGCGAGACGGTCAGGTGCGTCGGGTGCGCCCTGTAGCGCAGCATGTCGAGGACAAGCGTCCCGAGCCCGCGCAGCCTCGGCCACGCGGCGGGCGGCATGCCCGAGAGATCCGTGCAGTAGGCGATCGGGAGCGGCCCTGGCTGCTCGCGCGCGATAGCGCCGCCCGCGTCAAGCGCCTCGATGCGAAAGGCGAGGACGGGAAGCCGCCCGTGCAGCACCTCGAAAGGCGTGATGCGGAGGCCGAGGAGATCGACGGGCGATCCCGCCGCGATGGCGCGGACCACGAGGTCGGCCACGAACGAATCGTTGACATTCTCGTGGCGACGGAAGATGTGCTGGTAGACGCGCTCGAGGAAGGCCCGCGTGCGCGCGTCGGCGTAGACCTCGATCGGCGACTTCATGAGCGCGTTGTAGCGGCGCACATCGTCGAGACCGAAGGTGTGGTCGACATGGTCGTGCGTGAAGAAGATCGCGTCGGCGCGGGCGAGCCCGAGGCGCAGGCTGTGCGTGCGGTGATCGGGACCGCAGTCGATCAGGATGACGCGCTCGCGGCCTTCGTCGTCCTTGAAGAGAAGCGCTGCGCCCGAACGGGTGCGGTTGTCGCGCGGATCCTCGGACCGGCAGACGGCGCAGTCGCAGCCGATGACCGGGACGCCCGAGGAGGTGCCCGTTCCACAGAGGACGAGGCGCACTTCGGAGACGCGGGCGTCGCTCATGCCGCGCCTCCAGAGCGCTCCGCGAGCTCCGAGACGATCGCGCGCGCGACGGCCTCGGGGTCCTCCGCCCCGCAGATCGCGCTCGACACCGCGACGCCCTGGCAGCCCGCGCGCGCCAGCGCCGCCACGCGGCCCGGCGCGACGCCCCCGATGGCCAGATGCGGAAACAGCGGGAATTCCCGCAGAAACGCGCGTAAGTACGCCTCGCCCGACGGCGCGAGCGACGGCTTGAGCGACGATGGATACATCGCACCGACGCCGCAGAGATCCGCGCCCGCCTCGATCGCGGCGCGCGCCTCCGCAAGGGAGTGCGTGCTTGCGCCGATCACGAGCGCATCGCCCGCGATGCCGCGCGCGGCGCGAAGAGGAAGATCGCCCGTTCCGAGATGGACGCCGTCTGCCTCGGCCGCCAGCGCGATGTCGACCCTGTCGTTCACGATCGTCGCGACGCCGCGCGGCGCGCAGATCGCGCGCACGGCGCGCGCATGCGCGAGCAGTTCGCCGTCGTCGAGCGACTTCTCGCGCACCTGCACGGCGTCGACTCCGCCTGCGACCGCGCGCTCGAGCACGGCGTCCCACGGAAGCCTGCATTGTCCGCGCGTCAGGAGCAGGCAGAGCCGCCACTGCGCGCCGCGCGCGCCGCGTCGGGTGGTGTGGGCCGTCTCACGCTCGCTCATTCGCACAGCGTAGCGCGAGGCGGCTATCCTCTCGCTCCTCGGAGGCTTCACCATGACCACTGATCCGTCGAACAAGCCAGACACCTCCCGACGCGAGTTCCTGGGCGCCCTGGCGCTGGGCGCCGCGGGCGCCGCTTCAGGCGGGGCCTTCGCCACAAGCGGCATCTTCCAACCGACTTCCAACCCGGAGAGCACGACCATGAGCTTCACGCTGCCCGAACTTCCCTACGCAGAGAACGCCCTCGAGCCCGCGATCGACGCGCTCACGATGAACATCCACCGCACCAAGCACCACAACGCCTATGTGACGAACCTGAACAAGGCGCTCGAGGGGCACGCGGACCTCGCGTCGATGTCGATCGAGGACCTCTGCCGCAGCATCGCGAAGGTCCCCGAGTCGATCCGCATGGCCGTACGCAACAACGGCGGCGGCCACTGGAACCACTCGATGTTCTGGAAGTGGATGGCCCCCGCGGGCCAGGGCGGCGCGCCGAGCGCAGAGCTCGCCGCCGCGATCGACAAGTCGTTCGGCTCGATGGACGCCTTCAAGGAGAAGTTCGCGGCCGCAGGCGCTGGCCGCTTCGGCTCGGGCTGGGCGTGGCTCTGCAAGAACCCAGACGGCTCGCTCGCCGTGTGCTCGACGCCGAACCAGGACAACCCGCTGATGGCGGGCATCGCCGACTGCGGCGGAATGCCGATCCTCGGCTGCGATGTCTGGGAGCACGCCTACTACCTCCACTACCAGAACCGCCGCCCCGACTACCTGAAGGCGTGGTGGAGCGTGGTCAACTGGGCCGAGGTCAGCAGGCAGTACGCCTCGGCTTGACGCCGGCTGAACATCTTCTTCCTGCAGAACAGGCCCGCGCGGAGCGGCGATTGGTCATCCGCGTGGGCCTTGCTACGCTGCCGCCATGTCGAACTGGCACTACGCCGTTGACGGCGGATCGCAGGGACCCTTCGATGACGGCGCGCTCCGCAACCTCGTCCTGCGCGGCGCGGTCGGGCCAAGCACGCTCATCTGGCGCGAGGGCATGTCGGCGTGGACCCCCGCTGGAGACCTCGTCGAGCTGCAGGAGGCGCTTCGGGCCGCGCGACAGGCGCGCGCTGCTTCATCCGTCGCCGCAGCGCCGCCGCTGAACAATGCGGGCATCGAGCGACAGCCGTTCGACGCGGGCGCCGCGACCTCCGACGCCACCGGCGGCATCATCCCCTACAAGAACCCCCTCGCGCTCACGGGCTACTACATCGGGATCTTCTCGCTGATCCCGTGCGTGGGCATGCTGCTCGCGGTCCCCGCGATCGTCCTCGGAGTCCTCGGCCTCCGCGCCCGCGCACGGGAGCCGAAGGTCCGCGGCGCCGCACACGCGTGGATCGCGATCGTGACGGGGACGATCTCGATGCTGCTCTATGGAGCGCTCACGATCGCCTGGATGGTCGGACCGCGCTCGCCGTTCTGAGCAGCGTCGGCTTCCTTGGGACTGAATCGCAATCGTTGGAGTCGACGGCTGACATCATCCGTTCCGCATGCTGAAGCATGCGGGCACCCCTGATTTCGGTCCCACCAAAGGGAGCGGCCGCAGCCGCGACCGCTCAAACCATGAGTGCCCGCAGACGTGAGTCTGCGGAACCGTTCGTGTCGGAGTCGATGGCTGACACCATCCGTTCCGCAGACTCCGTCCTCACTTCGTTCGGACTCCGTCTGACGGGCACTCATGATCTCGGCCTCCGTCGGCGTTCATCATGGCAGTTCGGAGTCGGCAGTCCATGAGTGCCCGCAGACGTGAGTCTGCGGAACCGTTCGCGTCGGAGTCGACGGCTGACACCACCCGTTCCGCAGACTCCGTCCTCACTTCGTTCGGACTCCGTCTGACGGGCACTCATGATCTCGGCCTCCGTCGGCGTTCATCATGGCAGTTCGGAGTCGG
>JBIKTI010000144.1:0-6365 GCA_044348205.1 Phycisphaerales bacterium
ACCGGCGCCGCCGCCCTCGCCGCCACCACCGCCACCACCGCCACCACCGCCATTGTTGCGGATGTTGTTGAACTGCTCGCGCATGTACTGGCGCAGGCCCTCGCGCTCGTCCTCGTCGATCTGGCCGTTGCCGTTGCGGTCGACGGCCTGAAGCAGCTGACGGCGCTGCTCCTCGGGCAGGCGCTCGAGCATGCCCTGCATGCCCTCTGCGCCGCCCTGGCCACCGCCGAAGCCGCCGCGCGCGCCGCCCTGGCCGCGCGTGCGCGGCAGACGCTCGATCTGCTCGGGGGTCAGGAGCGCGCGCAGGCGCTCGAGGTACCGCTCGCCGACATCGCTGCGCTGCTCGAAGACCTCGCGCATCGGGTCGGCCTCGGGGCCGCCGAAGCCGGGGCCACCGCGCGCGGCGCCGAGCGCCATGCCGGAGATGCCCTGGCTCATCATCGACACGAAACGCTCGCCCTCGGTCACGAGGCGCGATGGCTCCTCGGTGCGGGCCATCGACTTGAGGCGCTCGTTGATGGGCGCGATCTCGCCCTTGTACTGCGTGTAGAGCTCCTCGATCGATGCGAGCACTGTGGGATCGAGATCCTCGAAGCCGATCGCCTCGCGGAACGCGCGGTCGGTGCCCGTGGCGCGGTAGATGCGCTCCCAGCCTCCCTCGAGGATCGCGGCGTCGAGCTGACGCGCCCAGTCGGTCTCGCCGAGCGCTGCGACCATGGCGGTGCGGTACTCCTCGTTGACATCGCGCACGGCGCCTCGGAGCTCGGACTGGCGCTTGAAGATGCGGCCGGCGGCGCCCGAGTCGCCCGTCTGCATCGCCTCGAAGAGGCGCGGCAGGGACTGCTCGATGTAGGTGTTGCGGGTGCGCAGCGCGTCGTCGAGGCGCGTCTCGTACGCATCGAAAAGAGGCTCGAGCTTCGTGAACTCGGCGGGCGGGAGGCGGAGCTCGTCGACGACGAGGAAGAGGTTCACATTCTCGCCCGAGATGCGGCCGCGCGGGAGAGTCTTCTCGCGAGTGAGGAAGCGCTCGAACGCAGGCCACTGCGCGACCTGGTCGTCGTCGAGGACGACCTTGAGACCCGCGGAGAAGTCGTCGCGCAGCTGGTTCTTGCGCGTGCTCCATGCCTCGAGCTTGCGCAGCATGTCGCCCATCACGGCCTTGACCTCGGCGTCGAGGCCCGACGCCTGCGCGTCGGCGGCGAACTGCTCAGCCATCTTCTGCATGCGCTCGCGGAAGAAATTGCGGCGGGCCTCCTCGTCCATCGGGCCGTTCGCGGCCTCGGCCTCCTCGATCTCGCGGCGGATCGAGTCGGTCATGTCGCGCATCTGCTGCTGCCGCTCGGGCGTCGCGAAGCTGCGCATGAGGTTGCGGCCCATGTCGGCCATCGAGGTCATGATGGCCTCGGCCTCTGGCTGGAACGACGCCTCGTAGTCGACGAAGAGGGTCTCGAGGACGACGCCCTGGTCCTCGGTGAGGTTGAGCTGGCGCACGAAGATCGGGATGTCGCGGCGCTGGAAGTCGGCCTCGAGGACCTCGCGCACATCCTGCATGCCGCGGCCCATGCCGCCCATGCCGCCACCCATGCCGCGGCCCATGCCGCCTCCGCCGCGCTCGCCGCGCTGGCGACCGCCGGGCGGACCGTCCTGCGCGAACGCGAGCGTCTCGCTCGCGACGAGTGCGGACAGGGCGACGACGGCGCCAAGGATGGCGCGACCACGGACATTGGTGGCGATGCGGAACATTGCGGGGGACTCCGAATGCGGGTTGCGGGCGGGCGGGCGCCCGCGCGCGATGGAAAACTGGATCTCGACCGAGGCACCGTCTGGAGACGATGCGAAGGGCGAACGACCGAGGCGGAACAGTATGACAGGCGGAGCGATGCGATTTCGCCGAATTGGGGCGGTCGCGATCTCTCCCTGTCTGCGGGAAGCCATTTGGCGAGCCGGATTCCCCGAAGTGACGCCTCAGGGTCGGCTTATTCGATTCCTATAACCATGCCGTCATCGATTTTGCCTCTCGTGAGGTCCCCCAGCGTGCGTCCAGAGCCGACAGAACCTGAAGCAGATGGCCCTGAACCACGGCCCCCAGCCCGACGGAGACGAGCGCTCGGCATCGCCACCGCGCGTGGTCGTCCACGAACCCGATGCGCACGCGTCGGCGGCTGTGCTGCGCCACCTCAAGGAACTCGGCATGGCCGCCGTCGCAGTGCCCGAGCTGCGTTCGGTCGGCGAGGCGGCCCGACGATGCGGCGCACAGGTGGTCGTCGCCGACCTCGCGGACGACAACCGCCGCCTGCAAGCACTCCTCGCGGATCTCTCCGCCCTGCGGCCGCGCCCCACGGTGCTGGCCATCGCCACGCACCTCCCCGCCGCGCGCGCCGTGCGCTGGATGCGCGGCGGCGTCGACGACATCGTCTTCAAGCCGCTGCGTGCGGCGGAGTTCCGCGCTGCGATGGAGCGCGCGGTCGAGCGGCACGCGCTTGCGCAGCCTGGGCACCGCCTGCCTGACGCGATGCCTCACGCTGCAGACGGCCCCGTGGCGCGCGTCCAACGGGTGCGCGCATCGACAGCTCCCCAATCGCATGGCGAGGCGGCGCTGACGGCGCTCGTCGGCGACGACCCGAGGCTGCGCCGCGCACTCGAGCTTGCGCGCGCGGCGAGCCGCGTGCGTTCGACCGTGCTGATCCAGGGCGAGACGGGCACAGGCAAGAGCACGCTCGCGCGGGCGATTCACCTCGCCTCGCCGCGGTGCGCGGCGCCCTTCGTCGAGATCGCGTGTGGATCGGTGCCCGAGTCGCTCCTCGAAAGCGAGCTCTTCGGCCATGTCAAGGGAGCCTTCACTGGCGCGGTCGCGGACAAGAAGGGGCGCTTCCTCGCGGCCGACGGCGGCACGATCTTTCTCGACGAGCTCAACACCGCGCCGCCGCAGATGCAAGTGAAGCTGCTGCGCGTGCTGCAGGAGCGTGCGTTCGAGCCCGTGGGAAGCGACGGGACGATCGAGGTCGATGTGCGCGTCGTGGTCGCGTCCAACACCCCGCTCGAGCGGCTGGTCGAAGCGGGACGCTTCAGCCCCGACCTGTTCTACCGAGTGCATGTGCTGCAGATCGACCTCCCCCCGCTCCGCGAGCGCATGCGCGACCTCGAGCGGCTGGCGAACCACTTCCTTCGCCAGAAGGCGGACGAGTTCGGCCGCCGCATCCTCGGGTTCTCGCAGGACGCCTTCGACGCGCTGCGTCGGCACGCGTGGCCAGGCAATGTGCGCGAGCTCGAGCACGCCGTCGAGCGCGCGGTGATCCTGTCCGAGGGCGAGTGGGTGGACGCTGCCGCGCTGCCCGAGCGGGTTCGGCGCGACGAAGCGCCCCGCGACCCGCGCGCCGATCGCGCACTGCGACTGCACACCGACGGCGTCGAGCCGCGCGCGTCCGAGAGCACCTCGATCGATGCAACGCCCTCTCGGCCTCGGGACGACGAGACGCTCGCGGCACAGGTGCGCGGCTCCGAGCGCTCGGCGCTCGTGGCTGCGCTCGAGGCGGCCGCGTGGAACCGCTCGCGGGCCGCGCGCGCGCTCGGGATCAACCGAACCACGCTTTATAGGAAGATGCGTGATCTCGGACTCGACGGCGGCCGCGCCGCGGGCTGAGTTCCGTCTGTGAGGGGCGGAATCTCCCCGCCCGCGCGGAACTTGCCGCGTTTCCTCTTGATCGCCGCCGAATCTGAGACATGCTCCGAATCGCAGCGGAGGGAGAACATTTCCCGACTGCGCCGTGTACATTGGTCGCCGAGGGAACGCCTCGTCGAGGTCAGGGAAGATCTCACCCGCAAAGGCACGGATGTGCCGCCAGCGGGCTGATGTTCCGCCGTGACGGGCTTCGGGGAAGCTCCAGCGGCAAGTGTGTGGGCTTCAGGAAGAGGAAAACACAAATGAAGAATGTCTCTCTGCTCTCGGGATCTGTCCTCAGCGGTGTGGCTCTCGCCACGCTCGCAGCGTCCGTCGCCATGGCAGGCGATGGCGCTCCAACCATGCCTCGCGTCGACGGGTATCGCTCGCCGACGGATAGCCCTGCGTCGGGGCCAGTGGCGCTTCCTGACTCGCTGATCATCGAGAACTTCGAGTCAGGGGTCCTCCAGCCGGGCCTCTCGGTCAGCAGCGGCACCGTCTCCGACGGCAACTCCGTCGATGCCGACGACGGCCTCCTCGACGGCAGCGCCAACGGCAAGTCGCTCGGCCTCGGCTCGTGGTTCCCCTTCGAGCCTTCGAATGTGACCCTCTCCTTCGGCGCGGACGACATCGGCGGCGCGCCGCGATTCGCGGGCGTCGTCGTGACCGATGCGAGCGGCATCGAGGACAAGCTCGGCAACCCCGTCGCCATCTCGGTCACGCTGACGGTCTACCTGACCGACGGCACGAGCCTCTCGAATGTCTTCGACATCCTGAGCCAGCCCGCCGACGCGACCGACGATGTCTTCATCGGCGTCGAGCTCGGCGCGCTGTCCCTCACGGGGATCGACTCGATCGCCGTGTCGGCCGCGACGCCGATCGCGATCGACCATGTGCAGTACACGGGCGCCGCGCTGCTTGCGCTCCAGTATGTGCGCGACGACCACGACGGCGACGGCCGTTCGGAAATCGCGTGGTTCAACGAGCCGGGCGCGAAGGCCGCCGTGTGGCATGTCGACGGCTCGACCGTCACGGGCGGCTACACGAGCATCAATCCGTCGTCGAGCTCGACGCGCATCGTCGGAACGGGCGACTTCGACGGCGACGGCCGCGCGGACATGCTGTGGTACGACCCCTCCGCGTCGCGCTACTCGATCTGGCTGATGAACGATCTCTCGGCGACCGCCACCCAGATCGTGCGCCATGTCAACACGCAGTGGTCCCCGGTCATCGGCGACGTGGACGGCGACCGCAAGGCCGATGTGGTCTTCCGTCGAACGGCCGGCGGCAAGACCGACATCGCGGTGTGGGTCATGAACGGCACGGCCCTCAACGGCACGGGACTCGTGTCGCTTGATGGCGAGTTCGACGAGATGTTCCTCGGCAACTTCGACAACGACCCGTCGAGCGAGGTGCTCCTCCGCAAGCTCAAGGGCCCCGACGCGGGCGCGCTCTTCCTCGCGAACTTCAACGGCGCGCTGCTTGGGACGCCCGCACGCCTGATGAACGCGGGCGGCCAGATGGAGGCGCCCGTCTCCCTGAGCAACCGCATCGCGGGCGCTGCGGACACCTCCGCAGACGGCGTCGACGACATCATCTGGACGGGCCCGAACCGCTCCGTCGAGCGCTGGGCGATCGTCAACGGCGCAGTGACCACGAAGTCGGTCATCTCCTCCACGACGGGTACGCAGTGGTCGATCGCCGGCTTCCCCGACCTGAACGGCGACCGCCGCCGCGACATCCTCTTCCGCGCGACCGACGGCCGCACCTGGGTGTGGCAGCTCAACGGGTCCACGATCGTGAACTCGGGGGCGCTCAATTCTGTGAGCATGAGCTGGAAGACCCGCGACCTCGTCAGGTGACCGACCGGCCCTGAACAGCCGCAAGGACGGGTGCGCGCCGCAAACGGCGGAGCGACTCCCGAGATGAATCGCAGAGAGAGCGCCGCGCCTCCGGCGCACATGGGACGCGTCCTTCACGGGACGACTTCCGATGTGCCGCCGGGGGCGCGGTCGCTTTTATCCCCCCACGCGCGCCGTCCGCGGGTTGTGCGGGTCGTGCGGCCTGCGAGGCCCGCGACGCGCAGAAGTCGCGTGCGGCCCGACGGGGAAAGCGAGACTTGCACCCGACTGTGCAGTCGGACTCATTCGCTCTGAAGGCACCGCCGATTCCCGTGCGTCACAGGAGGTGGTGCATGAGGTGGTCGTTCATTCCTGTCGCCCTGCTCGCCGTCGCGGCCTCGCCCGCGGCAGCGGATTTCTCGGGCTTCACAGCGATTCGTTCCGAGGTGATCGGTGCGTCAGAGTCGTACCGCGTGGTGCGCGTCTACGCGAACTTCACGCGCGCAGAGGATCGACTGCTCAACGCCTTCGATGTGTCGGTCTCGCTGACCGGCTCCGCGACCCCGACCTTCCTCCAGGCCGAGGATGCGGACGCGGAGATTCCGCCGTCCTTCCTGCCCATGCCCTTCAACCTCCCGGGCGAGGAGTGGATCGTCGACAGCTTCATCACGGTCGGCGCGGAGCAGGGAACCTTCGCGAACGGCACCGTCGCGGACCCCGACTTCGACGATTCGGGCGCGGCCTCGGGCGCGGGAATCGGTGGAGGCGGCTGGTACAACCTTCCCCCGACGAACGCGTTCGGACTCTCCGGCTCCGACTATCGCGTGCTGCTCGGGCAGTTCACGGTGCGCGATGGCGAGCTCACG
>JBIKTI010000145.1:0-6363 GCA_044348205.1 Phycisphaerales bacterium
TTCGACGATTCGGGCGCCGCCTCGGGCGCGGGAATCGGTGGAGGCGGCTGGTACAACCTTCCCCCGACGAACGCGTTCGGACTCTCCGGCTCCGACTATCGCGTGCTGCTCGGGCAGTTCACGGTGCGCGATGGCGAGCTCACGCCCGACGCGCAGCTCCACTTCACAGCGACGCTCGGCGTCTCGTCGGGCGGGGTGCTGCAGTTCGCCTCGCAGACGCGCTCGTGGAGCCTCGCGACGGCCGCGGGCGACATGGCCGCCATCGACGACATCGACGGCGACTTCAAGAGCGACATCATCTTCGTCCATCCGACGAACAACCAGATCTTCGGCTGGCTCCTCGACGGCTTCGACCTGAAGGGTTTCTCGCTGCTTGCGGCGCAGGGCCCTGCGGGCGCTGCGTTCCAGGGAATCGGCGATGTCGACGGCGACGGCAAGGCCGACATCCTGTGGCGGCACCGCACGACGGGGCTCTTCTCCGTCACGCTCCTGAACGGCCTCGGCGCAGCGTCGACGGTTCAGTTCGGCCACAACCCGGGCGTCAGGTGGCGCACGATCGCCGTCTCCGATGTCGACGGCGACCGCAAGGCCGACATCCTGCTCTTCAACCCGAGCAACGGACAGGTCGCCGTGTGGCTCCTCGATGGCCCCGCGCTCGCAGGTGGCGGCGTCATCGGCACCTTTGCCGGCGCGAGCGTGCTCGGCACGGGCGACCTCAACGGCGACGGGCGACGCGACATCCTCTGGCGGCGCGCCAACGGCGAGATCTGGGGATGGCTCATGAACGGCGCATCGGTTCCGACGGGTGGGCGCATCGCGAACTTCAACGCGACGGTCGGCGCCACCTGGCGCGTGGCCACGATCGCGGACCTGAACGGCGACGGCATGGATGATGTGGTGTGGCGCTCGTCGACGACGGGCATGGTCACCAGCTGGCGCATGAGCGGGCTTGCGATGACAGGTTCCGCCGTGCTCCATGCAGGGCTGAGCTCCGCATGGCGCATCGAGGCGGCGCCCGACATCGACGGCGACGGACGCCGTGAGGTCCTGTGGCGCAACGCCAACTCGGGCCAGACCGCGATCTGGACCATGAACGACTTCGACAGCTATGGCGGCGGCCTCTTCACGAGCGCGAGCACCTCGTGGCGGATCGCGCGGCCGGGCGACGCGGACTGAGCGGCGCGCGCGCGGCGGCACGGCACGGGCGCTCTGCCGATACGCTGTCAGGCGACCTTCGTCGCCCTGCCATGCCCGAGAGCGCAATCCAGCATCACACGACCCGTCGGTCGGGGTTTCCGAGCGCGCTCGGGATCCTGCGGTCGGTCCTCGGCAGGAACCGCGAGCTCGTGATCGAGCTGTCGCGCCGCGAACTCGCGGACCGCTACATCGGCAGCGCCCTCGGCGGCGGCTGGGCCGTGCTCGCCCCGCTTCTCACGATGGGCGTCTATGTCTTCCTGTTCGGCGTGGTGTTTCCCGCGCGGTTCGGCGTCGACGGCTCGCCGTGGCTCGGCGCAGCGCTCGTCCTCGCGGGGCTTCCGCCGTGGCTCGCGCTCGTCGAGGTGCTGACGCGCGCGCCAGGCGTCTTCCTCGCGAACCGCTCGCTGGTGCGACAGGTGGTCTTCCCGACCGAGGTGCTCGCGGCGCGAACGGTCGCTGCGACGGCCGTTGCGTGGGCGGTCGGAAGCGCCGTGTCGCTTGCGATCGCGCTTGTCTCGCACGGGTTCTCTGCGACGATGCTCCTCCTGCCAGTCCTCTGGGCGCTGCAGCTCGCTGCGATGCTCGGGCTTTCGCTCCTCCTCCTTCCGATCGGCGCGTGGCTCCGCGACACGCGCGAGGTGATGGCGTTCGTGGCGACGATCGGGCTCTTCCTCACGCCGATCCTCTTCATGCCCGCGACGCTCGAGTCGTTTCCAAAGGCCGCGCAGGTCGTCATCGAACTGAACCCAGCGAGCCACATGGTGCATGCCTACCGCGACGCGCTCGTCGCGGGGCGGTTCGAGCACCCGTGGTCGTGGGCGATCTTCGCGGCGACGGCGCTCGTCCTCCTCGAACTCGGAGCCTTCGTCTTCGCACGCGCGAAGCAGGGCGTCGCGGAGGCGCTGTGACCGGCGCAGCGCGACCACCCGTGATCGAGGCGACAGGCCTCTCGAAGGCGTTCCGCCGCTACGCGCATCCGCGCGACATCCTGCTCGAGGCCGTCCTCGGCGGCACGCGACACACGGAGTTCCGCGCGCTCGACTCGGTCGACCTCGAGATCCGCGAAGGCGAGATCGTGGGAATCCTCGGGCGAAACGGCGCGGGCAAGAGCACGCTCCTGAAGCTCCTCGCGGGCACGCTCGAGCCGAGCGCGGGGTCCGCGCGCGTGCGCGGCCGGCTGTCCGCGATCCTCGAGCTCGGCACGGGCTTCCACCCCGACTACAACGGCCGCGAGAACGCGCTCCTCGGCGCGATCTGCCTCGGGCTCAGCCGCCGCGAGGCACGCGCGAAGCTCGACGCGATCATCGCCTTCGCCGAGCTCGGCGAGTTCATCGACCAGCCGTTCCGCACCTATTCCTCGGGCATGCAGGCGCGGCTCACCTTCGCAACGGCGCTCGCCGCCGAACCCGAGGTGCTCATCGTCGACGAGGCGCTCTCGGTCGGCGACGCGCGCTTCCAGCTGCGCTGCTTCGACCGGCTGCGCGAGCTGCGCGCGAAGGGCTGCACGATCCTCCTCGTCACGCACTCGACAGAGCAGGTCGGCGCCTTCTGCACGCGCGCGATCATCCTCGAGCGCGGCAGGAAGATCGCCGACGGCGACCCCGACTTCGTGACGCGCGCCTACACGCGGCTTCTCTTCGCGGAGGAGGACGCGCGCGCCACCGACGCGCGCCTCGCGGAGGGGGCGTCGCGTGCGTTCGGCGTGGGCGGATGGTCGATCGACGAGGTCGCGCTGCTTGGCGAAGACGGCCTCCCCACGCGCAGGCTTCGCGCGGGCGAGCGCGCCACCCTTCGCTTCCGCGCGACGGGCAGCGCAGCGGTCGTCGACATGGTCGCGGGGTTCCTCGTGCGCACGCCGCAGGGGCTCGTCGCCTACGGCACAGACACGACCGCCGCGATGCCCGACGGCTTTGCGGCGGACCCCGCGCGGGCGCTCGAGATCGAGATCCGCTTCAACTGCACGCTCGCGGGCGGGCGCTACTTCGCGAGCTACGGCCTGGCGCGCCGCGACGGAACGAAGCTCGACTACAGATACGACGGCCTCGACTTCGAGGTCGAGCGCGCGAAGTCGACCTACGACGCGAGCATCGCTGAACTCGGCGCGGAGATCGTGATCGAGCCTTGCGCCGCGCGCGACTCCGAGGCACCCCCAGCCGCGACCGTGGATCCAGAGGAGGCGCGATGGGCCTGAGCGCACCGCTTCTCGCAGCGCTCGGCGGAGTCGCCAGGCAGTACGCCCTCGGCGGGCGCCTGCTCGCGCTCGGCGTGCAGACGATCCGCTGCGACGGCGCGACCGCCACGCGTGCGATCCGCGCGACACGCGGCTCGTGCGCGCTCGCGCTGCCGAAGGCGGCCGACCACCGCGCCATCTACGGCGCGCTCGGCTTTGCGTCGTCGACGAGCGTCGATCTCTTCCCCGACGAAGGACCTGACGAACTCGTCGACCTCTCGCAGCCGCTGCCCGCGTCGTTCGGCGGCGCGTTCGACGCGTTCCTCGACGCAGGCACGCTCGAGCATGTCTTCGACGCCCCCGCCGCCCTCCGCGGACTGATGGGCTCGCTCGCGCCGCGCGGCGTGGGCATCCACATCTCGCCGATGGACGGGTTCGCGAACCACGGCTTCTACCAGTTCGGACCGAAGCTCTTCGCGCGGCTCTACGCAGCGAACGGCTTCGCGGAATGCTCCGCGTGGCGCATCACGCTCGGCGGCGACGACAACGCGGGCATCGTCGAGCCGATCGCGGACCTCGACGCGCCGATCGCGCCATCCGAGACGGGCGCGCGCACGCTCGTTCTCTTCGCGGCGCGGCGCCTGGCCGCGGTGTCCGCGTTCACGGCGCCGATAGACACGCACATCGCCACGCATGCCGGCGCACACGAAGCCGCGCCCACGGCTCGTCCCCCTGCGGAGGTGCTGGAGGGCCTGCGTGAACTCGGCTTCGCGCCGCGGCCCGCGCGCGGCGGTCTCGGGAGGTTGATGCCATGGCGGTAGGTGCTGGCGGTGGACTTGGCGCGCGTCTCGCAGCGCTCTTCGCAGGCGAAGGCCCCGCGCTCGTCGTGCGCGATGGCGCGCTGCGCACCGTGCGCGCCTTCACGGCCGCGCACGCGCACGAGCTGGTGGAGTCGGGAACGCGCGTCGCGATCGGGGCGGGCGCTTCGATCGGCGCAGGCACGCGCATCGAGCTCCTCGGCGGCGGCGTCTCGATCGGCGCGGGCGCGCGCATCGGCGAGGGCGTCGTGATCAGACCGTCGGGTTCTGTCTCGATCGGCGCAGGCAGCGTGGTCGAGGACCTCGCGCAGCTCGAGTCGGACCTCGCGGGCGGCGCGTCGCTGCTCTCGCTCGGCGAGGGAACGCGCGTCGCGCGCGGCACGAGGCTCTGGGCGCACAGGGCGCCGCTTGCAGTCGGCGCCGCGTGCGACATCGGCGCGTCGAACACCTGGATCGCGACGGGCCGCGGCATCTCGGTCGCCGAGCGCTGCGACTTCACCCACGCCGTCACCCTCGACAGCGCGGACGGCTCGATCTCGATCGCAGCAGGCTCTGGCGTCGGGCCGAACTCGATCCTCTACGGTCACGGCGGGCTTGCGGTCGGCGCTGGATGCGCTATCGCGGGGCTCGTCATGATCGTGCCCGCGAACCACCGCTTCGCGCGCCTCGACCAGCCGATCCGCGCGCAGGGATCGGAGCTGCTGCCGATCTCGATCGGCGACGATGTGTGGATCGCGGGAGGCGCGGTCGTCCTCGGGGGCGCCACGATCGGCGACGGCGCGGTCGTTGGCGCGGGGGCGGTCGTGCGCGGCGTGGTGCGCGCGCGCGCGATCGTGGCGGGCGTGCCCGCGCGGGAGATCGGGCGGCGCGATGACGCAGAATTCCGCTGATTCATGCGGAAAGCGAAGGCGTTTCACGAACCGCGCGAACCGTATACCATCGGCACCGTGACTTCCGTGACGACCGAGCAACCAGCGCATATCCGCAATCCGCACTTCGACGACGACCTCGTGGTCTGGGACGACTCGCTCTCGGGCCGCTACCAGCCCGTCGCCTACGACCAGCAGTTCGACGACCAGTGGCGGCTCTTCCTCCAGGGCCAGACGGGGTTCCACACCCACACGGGCGTCGAGACGACCGACGAGTACATCGACGACCGCATCGCAGAGCTGACGGGCGTCGAGGACCATCTCTGGCGCAAGCGCTGGGGCGCGCTCGCGCCAGTCCTCTCGCGGCTCTCGGGACGCCACGCGCGGCAGGTCCGCAGGGGCCTCGGCGGTCGGCTCATCCTCGAGCCGAAGTTCGGAATCGACTTCTTCGAGGGCAAGCGCTGCCTCGATGCGGGCTGCGGCGCTGGACGCTGGTCGAAGACGCTGCTCTCGCTCGGCGCCAACATGAAGTCGATCGATGTCTCGCAGCACGGGCTCGAGTCGACGCGGCGCTTCCACCCCGATGTCGAGAAGCTGAGCCTCTTCGACATCCCAACGCGGCCCGACCTCCAGCGCGCGTTCGACTTCACGATCTGCTGGGGCGTGGTCATGTGCACCCACGACCCGAAGAGGTGCTTCGAGGCGGTCGCCGAGACCGTGAAGCCCGGCGGGCACCTCTACATCTTCGTCTACGCGCCGACCTACCACTCGTCGCCGCAGATCCTCGAGTGGCGCCGCGAGTACCACCGCACCTGCCGCACCTTCGAGGAGAAGCTGGCGTTCGCGTACCGCATCTCGGATCAACCCGAGAACTGCATCAACCAGCTCGACATGCTGAACACGCTGTACAACTGGGTGATTCCGCTCGAGGTCGCGAACGGCTGGTTCGAGCGCGCGGGCTTCGAGACGCCCGTGCTTCTCAACAAGCGCGAGACGAACGTGTGCGGGCATCACCTACTGGCCAAGCGGCGGGTTTGAGCGCTCGCCGCGTGTCTGAGCGGTCGCCGCGTGTTTGAGCGGTCGCCGCTGCGGCGGCTCCCTTTGGTGCTTGGGGAAGTTCCTCGGCGACTCCGACGGTTGGCGTTCCGCAGGTTGAAACCTGCGGGCACCCCTGGTTGTCCACTCCGACGGTCAGAACCATCCGACACGACACGCACGGGTGCCCTTGGACCAAGTCCAAGGAACGGATGATGTCAGCCGTCGACTCCGACACGAACGGTTCCGCAGACTTCGTCTGCGGGCACTCATG
>JBIKTI010000146.1:0-6352 GCA_044348205.1 Phycisphaerales bacterium
TGCGTCGATGGTGAACTGGATCAACGAGTTCTACGACCGCCACATCGTGACGATCGAGGACCCGATCGAGTACTACCACTATCACAAGAAGTCGGTCGTGAACCAGCGCGAGGTCGGCCAGGATGTGCCGAGCTTCTCCGAGGCGCTGCGGCGCGTGCTCCGATCGGACCCCGATGTGATCCTCGTCGGCGAAATGCGAGACCTCGAGACGATCGAGTCGGCGATCCGCGCGGCAGAGACGGGCCACCTTGTGTTCGGCACGCTGCACACCTCTGGCGCAGCGAGCACCATCAACCGCGTCATCGACGCCTTCCCCGTCAGCCAGCAGGAGCAGGTCCGCGTCCAGCTCTCGACCTCGCTGATCGCCGTGCTCTCGCAGCAGTTGTGCGCCCGCTCCGACAAGCCGGGCCGCTGCGCGGCCTACGAGTTCCTCGTGGTCACGCCCGCGATCTCGAACCTGATCCGCGAGAACAAGACCTTCCGAATCGATTCGGCCATCCAGACGGGCCGCAAGTTCGGCATGCAGCTGCTCGACGACCACCTCTGGAGGCTCTACGCCGACGGCAAGGTCTCCGCCGAGGAGGTCATCGACAAGTGCAAGAACCCCGGCGACATGAAGGACAAGATCCACCGCGCCGGCGGGGTGATCGGACGCACGGAACTCGATTCGGACCATGATGCGGGCTGAGTCGGGACGCGTTCGGAGGCCTCGGTCTAGCCGCTGTCTCGCCGCGCCTCGAAAAGCGTCCGAACCGCGTTCTTCGGCTGCGGGCCGTACGCAGCAATCCAAGTGTCCAGACCTCCACCCCCGTTGCGCCGCGATGCCGGGGGGGTGCGCGTGCCGTATAGCACGCAGTGGGAGCGTCGCCGCACGGTGCGGCGGGGCGAGTTTGGCCAGTCGCGGCCGATCCGAGTGACCCGATGTCCATCATCTCGACAGAGCAGGAGCAGCTTCTCACGATCCTCAAGGGAGCCCGCATCGGGCGCGCCTTGCGGAAGCTCGGCTACATCACGCGCGAGCAGGCTGAGGAAGCGGCCGCGCTCCAGCTCGAGGGGCGCAAGGGCGAACTCCTCGGCCAGATCCTCGTCAGCCTCGGCCGGTGCGACCAGCGAGCGGTCGACCACGCGCTCGCCGTCACCAAGGGGATGGCGTATGTGGACCTCGACAAGGTCGACATCTCGCAGGACGCCATCAACGCCGTCGACGCGCGCCTCGTGCGCATGGGCCAGTTCGCGCCCGTCGATGTGGACATCGCGGCGCGCCGCCTCGTGATCGCCGTCAAGGATGTGAACAACTTCGGCGCCGCCGACAACCTGAAGCAGATGGGCAACTGGCGGCGGGTCACCGTCGTGGTCGCGCCCGCTGCGCAGGTCGACCGCATCATCGCCGAGAAGTATCCCGAGCGCGGCGGCGGAGTGGCCTCCGCGCTCGACGGGATCGGCGAGGGCGGCGCCGCCGTCTCCGTCCTCGAGGGACGCGGCGATTCGCTCGACCTCGCGTCGCTCGAGATGGCCGCGAACGACAACGCGGTCGTGCAGCTGGTGCAGCGGCTCCTCCTCGTCGCGATCGAGGACAAGGCGAGCGACATCCACCTCGAGCCGTTCGAGGACGAGTTCAAGGTCCGCTACCGCATCGACGGCGTCCTCTACGACATGCACGCGCCGGCGAAGAGCCTCGCGACGGCGCTCGTGTCGCGCGTGAAGGTCATGTCGAAGCTCGACATCGCCGAGCGCCGACTGCCGCAGGACGGCCGCATCGAGTTCATGCTGCCGCAGGGCCCGATCGACCTCCGCGTCGCAGTGCTTCCCACGATGTTCGGCGAGTCGGTGGTGCTCCGCATCCTCGACCGCTCGAATGTCCAGCTCTCGCTCGACAAGGTGGGCATGGCGCCCGACGACCTCGAGAGGTTCCGGACGCTCATCAACAGACCGAACGGAATCGTCGTCGTCACGGGCCCGACGGGCTCTGGCAAGACGACCACGCTCTACGCCGCGCTCAACGAGCTGAACGACCCCGGCGTCAAGATCCTCACGGCGGAAGACCCCGTCGAATACGATGTGCAGGGACTCATCCAGTGCCAGGTCAACCTCGATCAAGAGCTGACCTTCGCGAAGCTCCTCCGAAGCTTCCTCCGCCAGGACCCGGACATCATCCTCGTCGGCGAGATCCGTGACCTCGAGACGGCGCAGATCGCCATCCAGGCGTCGCTCACGGGCCACCTCGTGCTCACGACGCTGCACACGAACGACGCGCCCAGCACGATCCTGCGTCTCGTCGACCTTGGCGTGGAGACCTTCCTTCTCACCGCGACCATCGAGGCGATCGTGGCGCAGCGCCTCGTGCGCCGCGTGTGCGTGAAGTGCAAGGAGGGCTACACGCCCAACGAGGAGCAGCTGATGGAGCTCGCGCTCCGTCCGCAGGATGTCGACGGCAAGCAGTTCTTCCGCGGCCGCGGCAAGGGCTGCGACTTCTGCCGCCGCTCGGGCTACAAGGGCCGAAAGGGCCTCTACGAGATCATGGCGATGGACGACGACCTGCGTGAGTTCGTGATGAAGCAGGCGTCGACCTCCGTCCTCAGGCAGGAGGCCAAGAAGCGCGGCATGCGCACCCTCCGCGAGGCGGGCCTCAACGCGATCTACAACGGCGAGACCACGATCGACGAGGTCGTGCGCGAGACGATGACCGACGATTGACCGACGAATGAGCGACGATCGACCCACGCGGCGGGCGTCGGCCCTCCGAGCGTGTGACCGACGGACGGCGAAGTCAGCAACAGGCGACGACCGACAGCAGACGATTCACTGGAGCACACCATGGCCACCTACGCGTACGACGCGATGAACAACGCCGGCAAGAAGACCTCGGGCACGGTCGAGGCGACCACCGCCGAGGAAGCGGTGAAGAAGATCCGCTCGCAGGGGCTCTTCCCGAGCAGCGTGAAGGAGCAGAAGGTCGCGGGCGGCACGGGTGGCGGCGGCGCCAAGAAGATCCGCGATGTCAAGAAGCAGAAGAAGGGGTTCAACATCTCCATTGGCGGCGTGAGCACCAAGAAGCTCACGCTCTTCACGCGCCAGCTGTCGACCCTGCAGGACGCAGGCCTGCCGCTCCTGCGCTCGATCCAGATCCTCGAGAGCCAGCAGCGCCCGGGCGCCCTGAAGAATGTGCTCCAGGGCGTGGCCGAGGAGGTCGAGTCGGGCACCAGCCTCTCCGAGTCGATGGCCAAGTTCCCGCGCTGCTTCGACCGGCTCTACACCAAGATGGTGGCGGCAGGCGAGGTCGGCGGCGTGCTCGACGTCATCCTCCAGCGACTCGCGGAGTTCATGGAGAAGGGCCAGCGCCTCAAGCGGCGCATCATCGGCGCCCTCATCTATCCCGCGGTCGTCATCTTCATCGCCGTCCTCATCGTGACGGGCATCATGTACTTCGTCATCCCGAAGTTCCAGGAGATCTTCGAGGACTTCGATGTGAAGCTCCCGCAGCTGACGATCTTCATGATCAACAGCTCGAAGTGGGTCGCTGGCACGGCGTCGAAGGACCAGGTTGTGCCAGGCGCGATCTGGGTGCTGTGTTCCCCTGTGATCATCTTCCTGTTCTTCAAGCTGATCAGGAAGACGAACCCCGGAAGGGCGGTGACGGACATCATCGTCCTGAGGGTGCCCGTCATCGGAACGCTCTTGAGAAAGACTGCGATCGCACGCTTCACCCGCACACTGGGAACGCTCATCAGCGCGGGCGTGCCCATCCTCGAGGCGATCCTCATCACCCGCGACACCTCGGGCAACTATGTGTTCGAGCGTGCGCTCACCAAGGTGCACGACTCGATCCGCGAGGGCGAGACCTTCGCGGTGCCGCTGCGCGAGTCCAAGGTCTGCGACGCCATCGTCGTCAACATGATCGATGTCGGCGAGGAGACGGGCGACCTCGATGTGATGCTGATGAAGATCGCCGACAACTACGACGAAGAGGTCGATGTCGCGGTCGCAAGCCTCCTGTCGCTCCTCGAGCCGTTCATGGTCGTGATCCTCGGCGGCATCGTGCTCATCATCGTTCTCGCGCTCTTCCTTCCCCTCGTCTCCATGATCGAGTCGGTGTCGGGCGGCAAGTGAGCGGGGCAGCCAGAAAGAGAGGGAGCGGGGGCGGTTCGCCGCCCCGCGCTCCGCACGCAGGAGATTCCATGCATCGCGGAACGAAGCCATTCCATCACGCGCGCGCCGCACGGGGGGGCTTCACGCTCACCGAGCTTCTGGTGGTGGTCGCGATCATCGTGACCCTGATCGGGTCGCTCGTGGTCGCGCTTGGCGCAGCGGCGAAGCGCGCGCAGGCCGCGAACACGACGGCGCTCATGAGCGCCATCTCCACGGGCCTCGGCAAGTTCGAAGGCGACTTCGGCTATCTCCCGCCCGTGCTCGGTCCACGCGACACGGGCGCGCCCGCGTCTGGGCGCGGGCGCGATGTTGTGCGGATCGGCGATGTCGGCGCGGGCAGCGTCGTGCAGCGCCAGCAGGACTGGATCTCCTACACCACGCTCGCCGAGTATCTGATCGGCTACGGCCACCGCGGCGAGGATGGCTACGGCCGCGTCGCAGGCGGTGCAGCAGGCCCTGGCGACAGGGAGGCCCCACCCTTTGGCATCCGCTCGCCTGGGCCCGATGGTGCCTTCGGCTCGGTCGATTCGCCGCAGCCCGCGCTCGCCGCGAACCCAGCCTTCCGCGGCTACTACCGTGCGCGCAACCCTGCGCGCCTGGCCACACCACCTGCGGTGAGCAATGTGAACTGGAACACGCAGCCTGTCGAGGGACGCGTCTTCGGGCCGTACCTCGACCAGATCGACGAGCGCCTCCTCGGCGGCGTCACGGGCTACCAGGCGAACGGTCGACCGACCATCGTGACCGCGGACCAGGGCGTGCCGAACTTCGACCAGCTTCCGAAGGTCCTCCTCGACTACTGGGGCGAGCCGATCGCCTACTACCGCCGTCCGTACGGCGGCGACGACCTGCGCAGCACGGTGGCGGACGGGAACGGCAACCTCGCCAACCTCGGCGACATCTATGCGCTCCGCGGATGGGAGATCGCCCCCGGCGACCAGTCCGTGGGCGCCCCCGACGCATTGGGCGACGACACCTCGAGCGCGCACCTGAAGGGCGCGTCCTTCGCGCTGTTGTCGACGGGGCCCGATCGCTCGTTCAACCGCGCCGTGCGCCGCGACGACCCCGAGTTCAACAAGGACAACATCGTGCAGACGGGGCGCTGAGCCTCGACGCGCGCGTGAATCGGAACCGCCATGGATCGAACCAACCGACAACTCCCGACCGAGGCCCGCGCGCGCGGCTTCACGCTGATCGAGCTCCTCGTCGTGCTCGGCATCATCGTCCTCCTCGCGAGCCTGGTGCTTGCTGTCTCGGGCAGCGTGATCCGCGCGAGCGAAGAGCGCGCCACGCGCAACACGCTTGAGATCCTGAACGCGGCCACCGAGGAGTTCGAGCGCCTGCTCGACCGCCGCGTGACCTATCGCCATGCCGCGACGGTGAACGGGATCGTGGCCGACCAGACCACGGTCGGCGGCCTCACGCAGCGCTACGACATCGACGGCGCGGCCGCGACGCCCCAGGCGGGCAGCGGCGCGGCCAACTGGAACAACCTGCAGGTTCCCTATGTGAGCCCTGGAACGAACGGCCTTCCCGCGTACTCGAACCTCCCCGCGCGCCGCACCGCGAACCTCCTGTGGGTGATGAGCCAGACGGAGGCTGTCGCGCCGATCCTGCAGAAGCTTCCCGACAGCGTCCTGCGCAACATCCGCTTCACGACGGGCGTGAACTACAGCCCGCTCCGCCACTGCGTCGACAGCTGGGAGACGCCGATCATCGCCATCTTCCCGGGTCGCGAGGCCACGCAGGCCGAGATCGAGGGCTCGCCGAACGCGGTCGACAAGGACGGCACCATCAAGTCGGACAGCGAGTGGGCCGCCGCCAGCGCGGGCGGACTGCGGCTGTCGTGCAAGGACCGCCGCATCCTCTGGGTGTCAGCGGGCAACGACACGCGCTTCAGCGACACGCCCGTCAGCGGCGTGTCGAACCCGAGCGCAGACAACCTCTACAGCTACGAACCGTGAGGACCTCCATGCGCGACGAGCGGCACGACATCCTCCCGACCCGAAGGCCCCGCGCCGCGCGCGCGGCGGGCTTCACCATCATCGAGCTCCTCGTCGTGATCGGCGTGATCGGCATCCTCGCCGTCATCACCACGCTCGGCGCACGCAGGCTCACCGCAAGCTCGCGCCTCGCCTCCGGCACGAACGCCGTCACCAACGCGCTCGGCATCGCGCGCGCGGCCGCCATTCGCGACTCCGCGCCA
>JBIKTI010000147.1:0-6294 GCA_044348205.1 Phycisphaerales bacterium
CTGACCGCCTCGAGCATGCTCGACGCTGCGGGAGTCGCATACGGCGGATACATGGTCGCGGTGATGGCGCTCATGGAGTCGCCCGCGATCGTCGTAAGCATCATCCTGCTGCGGAAGGCCGAGCGCGCGGAGGCGAGCGCAAGCGGCGACAACACCAAGCAGCCGATGGGCTGGGGGCACCTCCTCCACGAGGCGTTCCTGAACGGACCCGTGCTGCTCCTGCTTGGAAGCCTCGTGATCGGCCTCCTCACGCGCGAACGCGGCTTCGAGGCGTTCAAGCCGCTGTGCAAGGATCTCTTCAACGGCGTCCTCGTCTTCTTCCTCCTAGATCTCGGCATCCTCGCGGCGCGGCGCTTCCGCAACTTCATCGAGCGCGGCTGGTCGCTCGTCGTGTTCGGGCTCGTGTTCCCGCCCGTCGGCGCAGCGATCGCGCTCGTCCTCGCGAAGCTCTGCGGCCTCTCCGTCGGCGACGCGACGCTGCTGGCCGTGCTCTCGGCGAGCGCGAGCTACATCGCGGTTCCGGCCGCGGTGCGCATCGCGATCCCGAAGGCGGAGCCCTCGATCTACATCGGCCTCGCGCTCGCCGTGACATTCCCCTTCAACATCGTCGTCGGAATCCCGCTCTACCTGGCGGCCGCGAAGCTCTTGATCGGCGAGTGACGGCGAGCACGCAGCGCAGCCTGCCCGGGCGCTCCTTCTTGTCGCAACAAGCGGGAGATCCCGCGCGAGGCCCTGCTCCCGACCGCTTGCGTTCGGTGCGCAACCCCGACCCCTGCCCCGGCAGGGGTTTTCCTTAGCCCCCAGTTCAGCTCGTAGGCGGCTTCATCCGGTCTGTCGCGCGTCAAGCATCCGACGAAGGTGGTGTGGCGCCGCTCGATCGCGGTCTCGCCCAATGGCCAGATCCCGAGAGCAAGCGCCTGAGCGACAGCTGCCGACTTGCCACAGGTCGTGTTCCCCAAAGTGGCGCGTCAGACTTCCGCAGGACGAGGCCGCACTTCGTAGGTCGGTCGCTGCGGCGCTCAAGCAGGCTCGCGCGCGAAGGCGGACGCCTACCTGCGTCTTCGCCAACTCGAGAACACGAGGCTTCCCAGCATCGCGATCGGTGCTGGAGCGGGGACCGCGAGCGCAATGCCAGACATCGTGTAGTTCAAGTAGGCGCCGCCAACGCTTGCGTAATCCGCCGCCCCGAGCCAGGTATTGAGCCCCGACGCTGTCACGCTGATCGAGTAGATGGCCGAGGTGTCGATGGCGCCCCCGCCGGCCTCCCAGAGATTCAGCTCGAACTCACCCATCGGTGCGTTCGTCCCAAGTCCGATGAACTGCTGCGTGACAGTCCCAGCGGCCGACACGACCGTGGCGCTGAAGCTCGCCGCAGCCTTGGACAGGCCGTTGGCTCCGATTCCCATGAGCTTGATGCTCCTGTAGGCTGAGAGATCAATCGACTGCCCTGCCTGTGCGCGATACTCAAGCATCGACGACGCCGTCTGCACCATTCCGTCATCGCCTTGGAAGATGGAGATTCCGAAGGCTGCGGAGCCACCTCCGACCTGAATGCTGGCGCTTCCGCTCCCCGGTTCGGTGCCGCCGGCATATGCGAGAGCGGGGTCGTACCCCCAGGAAGTCAGAGTGATCGAGTGCGACGCAGCGATCCAGCGTCGGCGATCGAGGCCCGCAATCGCCGCGATTCCGGGTTCTGCACCGCTCAACGCCGAGTTGCTGCCTCCACTGGCATAGCCCGAGATCGGCAGCCCCGAGAAGTCGTCGAACAAGACATCCGCGTGGCAGAACGCACAAGCCCACGAGAAGGTCAGGGTTCCGACCGCGATGCGGCCAAGTGAAAGTGTGCGCATTGCCATCCTCCGAACACCGAGGGCCCGTCTGACCACGACGAAGCGGCCACTTCTGGAGTGCAAGCGTCAAACACCGTCGAATCCTGTCACGCGCTTGCGAGGACTGCGAATATCCCGCCGGAACACAGGCGTCGCCTCGGCCTTCGCAGTTGGCTCTTCGCGCTCAGTCGATCTTGCGCGCGTCGAGGCGATCTGCGCTCGGGACGCGGACCTTCTTCGCGAGGCCGAGCTTCTCGAGCGTGCGGATGACCACCCAGCTCGAGTCGAACTGCCACCACTTGAGGCCGTGGCGCGCGCTCGCGGGGAACGCGTGGTGGTTGTTGTGCCAGCCTTCGCCGAACGCAAGGATGCCCATCACGGCGTTGTTGCGGCTCTGGTCACCCGAGGCGTACTCCTGCTTGCCCCAGATGTGGCACACGCTGTTGACGCTCCAGGTGACATGGTGGAGCGCGCAGAGGCGCACGATGCCGCCCCAGAGGAAGCCGAGCAGGGCGCCCGTCCAGGTCATGGTCACGAGACCACCGATCACGGCGGGGATCAGAAGGCCGAGCGCGACCCACAGCGGGAAGAGGCTGTTGATGCGCACGGTCGTCTTGTCGGCGAGGAGGTCGGGCACATAGCGCTTCATGTCGGCGCGGAGGTCGGCGAAGAGCCAGCCCATGTGCGCGTGCATGAAGCCGCGGATGAACCCGACGAAGCCTGGCTCGCGGCCCGCGTGCGGGGAGTGCGGGTCGAGCTCGTGGTCGGAGTGCTGGTGGTGGCTGCGGTGCGTGGCGGCCCACCAGATCACGGGGCCCTGCGCTGCCATGCCGCCGAAGATGGCGAAGAGGGCTGCGATGGGTCCGCGGGTCGCGAACGACTTGTGCGTGTAGAGGCGGTGGTAGCCGACGGTGATCCCGAGGCCAGTCACGATGTACATCGCGAGGAAGAGCCCGAGGTGGACCCAGCCGAAGTAGCCGCCCCACGCGAGGACCATGGCGGCGACCACGGCGATCGGCGGCAGCACCACGGCGGCGATCGTGGCGAGGCGCAGGTAGAGCGGGGGCTTCTCGGCTGCGCGCTCTGCGATTTCGGTTGCTTCGTCGACGGGTGGCGCCAGGCGGCGCGCAGGCGCGGGCGCATCGGACGGCGCAGCGATGTCGAGTTCGGTCAGGATCGAGCTGTTGAGGACCAGCGAAGGCTGGTCGGAGGGGGCGTCGTGCAATCGAACTCCTTGGCGGCGATGCAGGTCAACGCGAATGACTCGCGGCGGGACTCTGGCTGAAGGCGGAAAGACAGGCGGGCGCGTGGGAAAACCGGGGGCAGACCAACCGCGCCCTGCGTCGCCCGCCGCGCGCTGCCGTCGGAGACGGCGTCGAGCGGCGCAGAACGACGATCCACGCATTGGCAGGAAAGGCCAAGTGGACGCCGTAGTCTAGCGCGAAGGCTGAGGGATGTCTCCGCGATTCACGGTTCGTCGCGACGGTTCACGAGGCCTTTGCGCGCTGCGGCTCAGAAGTCGACCTTGACGCCCGCGTAGACCTTGAAGTCGTTCGAGCTGTCGCCCGAGGGCTGGATGAACGAGTCGTACTCGTTGCGGATGCCCGCGGTGCCCTTCAGGTCGCCCGTTGGCGACAGCGCGATCTCGTAGTCGAGACGCACGATCAGACGGAACTCGCCGAGCTCCTGGAGGTCCGGGTAGAGGTCGAGGCCCTGCACCAGCTTCGAGCGCTCGTCGATCTTCCACACGAGCTCGTCGCCGAAGAGAAGTTCGGGCGTCCACTCGCTGTCTTCGAACTCGTAGCTGGCACCAGCACCTGCTCGAACCCTGAGCGAGAGTGGCTCGCCTTCGATGAGCCTGTAGCCGGGACCCGCATAGAGGCCCGCGCGCTGCTCCCACGACTGGAACTCGTCGCTCTGGTAGGTGCCCTGCACGAAGGCCTCCCACTTCGAGTCCTTGAAGAGGAACTCCTGCAGGCCGACGAGAAGGAGGTTGTTGTCCGTGTTCTCGCTGTTGGCGGTCTTGAAGTAGTACTCCGCGGTCAGCGTCGTGCGGTCGTCGAGGGTCTCGCGCTTCGCGCTGGCGGCGCCGCGGAAGTCCCAGTTCGACTGCGACTCGTTCTCAGAGCCCGTGAATCCGAGCGAGAGCGAGAACTTCCACGAGCCGTCGGGCGCAGCGGGCGCCGGCGGCGCGGGGGCGGGGAGCACGGCCACGGGGACCGCCGCTTCCGCTGCGGGCTGCGCGACGGCTGCGTCGGCTGCGCCTTCCGCCGCGGGGGCGGCATCCTGCGCGGGCGCGCTCTTCACAACCGCGTCGATCCGCTCGCGCGCAACCTCGATGCGGCCGAGCGCAGCGTGGTCGATCGTGACCGACGCTTCGCTCTCCGCGACGACCTTGCCGCGCAGGACATCACCTCCGACAAGACGAATCTCATCGGCGATGGCGAAGGTGGAGGCGCAGGCCACAGCGGCGGCGGCGGCGAAGGGAGCGAGTAGCGATCGGTTGCTCACGGGACTTTCTCCAGGGAAGAAGGAAGGTGGGACACTACCGCCGTGGGTAGAGTGCTGTCAATCGCACGAGGGCACGGCGCATGACGAACGAACGGAAGACGGGCGGTGGTTCGGGCGCTTCGGACGACTCCGAGACGGGGCCGTATCGGATCCTCGACGAAGGAGCCGGTGAGCGGCCACGGAGTGCACATGCAGGACGCGCACCCGCACGAGGCGATGCGGCGCCTGGTGAAGACGCTCGAGACGATGAGGAGCGTGAAGCCGATGAGGAGGACGAGAGCGGAGACTCCATCGCGCCCGCGATCTCTCGCCCCGCTGCGCCGATGCCATGGCTCATCGTTGCGGGCGTGGCCTCCATGCTGCTTGTGATCAGCTGGCTCGCGGGCGCCCCGCAGCTCAGCCTCCCCGAACCCGACGGCGGCTTCCCCGAACTCGAGATCGGCCAACGCCTCGGCGGCCTCGCGCGAACGGTCGTCTTCCTGCCGCTTGCGGCCGCCGCGGCGCTGCTCGGCGTCGGCGTGCTGGCCTTCGTGCGGCAGCGCCCGCTCGGGGACACGGTCGCACTTGCGGCGAAGTGCGCGGGAATCGTCTCTCTCGCTGCGCTTGTCTGGCTCGTGCCCGTCGAGATCCGCTTCATGAAGCAGGCGCTTCATGTCGTCGGCCTCCCCGTGATCGCAGGGCTGCTCGCCGTGCCGATCCTGCGCATTCACCCGCGCGACGCTGCGCTCGCGACGGGCGCCGCGCTCGTGGCGATGTCGCTTCTCGTGATCGGCGCGCATGTCATCGTCTGGGCGACAGGCGCCGTGTGAGCGCGACTCACGCGCGGACGCGCGCAGGAACGCCAACGGCGACCACGGACGCGCCGATCGACTCGACCACCACGGCCCCTGCGCCGACGATCGAGTGCGCGCCGATCGCCTGGCGCGGAAGGACCACAGCGCCTGCCCCGACCTGCGCCCCCTCTCCAACGATGACGGCGCCGCACAGGACCGCTCCAGGCGACACATGCGCGAACGCGGAGACCTCGCAGTCGTGCTCGACGACGGCGCGCGTGTTCACGATCGCGGCGATGCCGACCCGCGCCCGTGCGTTCACGGCTGCGAGCGGGCCGATGAAGGCGCCCTCGTCGATCCGTGCGCTCGGGGACACGATGGCGCTTGGGTCGACGACCGCTGCAAACGCCTCGCGCCCGTACCGCCCGACCCATCGTGCGCGCACGGCCGCGTCGCCCGCAGCCGCGTGGAGGCGTGCGCCGCCTGCGACAAGCGCCTCGAGCGATGACACGCCGGCGCCGTCTGGGTCGCCGATCCACGGAACGCCCGCGAAGGGCGCGTCTGGAGGCGGCGCATCGGTTCCAGCGACTCCCACGACGGAGAAACCCGCGCGGCGCGCGCTCTCCACGACGACCGCCGCGTGCCCACCGCCGCCGAGCAGGACGAGTCTGCCTCGCGTGGGCGTCTGTGCGCTGACGGCTGCGTCGGGCGATGGGTGCATGCGTCGGGGCTCGTTCGCTCAGATTGCCTCGCGCGTCTCGCGCGGTGGTTCCGCCGAAGGAGCCTGCACGGTCGAGGCACGCCCCTCGGCCTCGCGCTCCTCGCGCGCGACCTTCTCCGCCATCGTACGGTCCCACGGCCGATGGTATCGGGCGACGCGCACTCCTTCGTGCGTTGCGCCGCAGCGATAGCACACGAGCTGCCGCACCGCGAGCGTGATGATGAGCAGATCGGCGACGAGGAGCGCGACGAGGAGCGCGGTCGCGGCGGCGTGCGCGGCATAGCCGAGGATCGACACCATGGCGCCCGAGAAGGCGAGCACGGCCACGACGGGCGTCACCTGCGGCAGGTTTCGGCGGCGATAGAGATGCTCTCCGCCGCACGCCACGCACTTGCGCAGGCTGCCAGAGTCATCGAAGGCAGCGTCCCACTGCGGGAAGAAGTCGTGCTCAGCGCCTGGA
>JBIKTI010000148.1:0-6277 GCA_044348205.1 Phycisphaerales bacterium
GTCACAGACCCTAGACTGCCGCACCGCGTGCCTGGCACCCGGCCGTGTGGCCTCTGCGCGCGACACGGCAAGGTGCCAGGCACGCTTTCCGAGCGCGCGTCACGGTCGCAGAGCGACCGTGACAGACCCCTAGACTGCCGCACCGGCCCGCGCGTCTGCCACCAATGGCCGCGCCTAGACGCCATTGACGAATCTCGATTCACGTCCAGAATCTGCTTGACTTGTCGATGGGTGGGGGGCACACTGAAATGAGTGTCCCCCTCGGATGGCTCTTACAAGGCGAGGCATGGGTTGACTCGTGCGAAGGTCCGCGCGCTGGTGGCGGCGGTATTGCCAGCAGTGCTGCTCGCCTCGTTCGACCTGACTTCTTTTGCCCAGAGCGAGCCACCGAAGGTCGCAGAGAAACCCGCCGTCACCAGAGAGAAGCTCTTCCCGAACAACCGCGGCGCCCAGCGAATGACGAATGTCGCCGGCGAGGAGCGCACGCTTGCCTGGATGATCGCAGACCAGATGCCGGATTGGGCGGAGTGGTGGGCGACCCGGGAGATCATGGTCGGCCTCGGCATTCCGGAGGAGCGCATCGCCGCTGTCGAGGCGATGCTCGAGGTACGGAAGCAGGCGAGAGTCGCAGCGATCTCGGCGAGCGAGAACTCGGAGGCCGGCATGAAGTATGCCGAGGCAGCTCGCGCGGCCGGGTTCGGCTCCACGCCGCCGTTGGAGGTGCGTGCTGAGCTCGTGCGACTGGCCTCGCGTGCGGCGTCGCAGGCATTCGACGCAATGAAGGAGGCCGACCGCGCGTTTGCGGACAGTTGCGCGCTGCTCGTCGTCCATGAGACCCAGCCTGAGCCGAAGCCAGACGAGACGATCCTCGAACGCATGCGCCTCGGCGTTCAGCGGCTTCGTGGATTCGACCCTGCGCTCTCGCGGATGAAGCTCCTGAACACAGGCGTCGAGCTCACGATCCACGCCGCGCCGCTCCTCGAGCAGGCGGGTGAATCCCGCCAAGCGATCGCGGACGAGATCACGGCATGGCAGCAGGCGGTCGCGCCGCTGCTCGAGGCGTTCGAGCGGCAGCGAGCCGAATTCGCGGCCGCGAACGGGTCCGGCCAGCCGCTCGATCAACGACTGCGGCGCCGAGCCGCGGGCGGAGAGCTTCGTCGAGCGATCCACGCGGATCTCGTTGTCGCAACAGTCAGATCGGCGCGGAGCCTTGCGGCGATCATCGCCGATTCCGATCCCGATCGGGCCAATGCATGGCTGAGATCCGTGTACCAGTCCCTCTCTCCCATGAGCCTTGGGGAAACGGCGGGCGAAGCAGCACTCGAAGAGGCGCTGCGATTGGCCGCGGCGTTCGGCGAGGATGGAGAGGAGTGGTCTGCCGCGCTCAAGGCGATTCGCGTTGAGAACCTCCGTGACTGCGCGCAGCTTGAGGGCCTGCTCATTGACGCATGCGTCGGCGGGATCCGCGATCGCGACAAGATGGTCGAGGTCGGCATCCGGTCCGGCCCAGTCTTTGCCGTGAACGAAAGGCGCTTCGAGCAGTCGGATGCGACGCTCAGTCGTTTGAAGGGCGTGGTGCCTGCGGAACTCCGCGCTGATCTAGATAGGGCGTTTCGCGCGGTGCGAGCCCGCACCTCGCAACATTTTCCGAGACCTTAGCGCGTCTCGTTTTGACGGATTCCCGGATGTCGATGCGCGTGGCATCCCCGCTGGGCACGGCGGCTTCGACGCGCCGCGTCGAACACATGGATCACGCGATGCGGCTTTGCTTCGCATCCTTGCCCTCGGCGTGCCGCGTGAGTCCCTTGGCTTCGAGTACCCGCCAGGTAGAACCTGGCGTCCAGTCCTCTCATCGCTCTTGCAGAAGGAAACATCGATGATCGCTTCTCTGAACATGACCGCTGCCGCACTTGCCTCGCTCGCATGCATGGGCGCCACCGTCTCGGCACCCCCCGTCGCAGTTCCGCACATCGATCCTGTCAGGGTGCTTCCAACGGAACCCCACTCGCCCGTGGAAGACTCTGACTGGGCTCCCGAGATCGATGAAGACTGGTTCGAGGATTGCCTTGCGCTTGGAAGTTGCGCTGATTTGGGACGCTCGTGCCCGCCGACACATCCTGGAGACGGCTTGGGCGAGGACGGTCTGTGGCTCGGCACGGCTGTGTGGTGCGACTCGACCGCGCCGCGTGGGAGGTGCGAGGGGTGGGCGTGGACGGATTGCGTCCAGATCAGCCAGGATGCCTACTGCGGTCGCGAGTGGAAGGGTACCTGCGTGTATCAGTCGAACGGCGCATTCGACCGTATCCACCCCGGAACGATCGTTGCCACAGGAAACTGGTGTGCAGGTTCCGGTTGCACGATTGAGCCCTGACCTGCAAGCTATTCGCGTCATGAGAGGAACTCGCATGAGCCCGCTGCTGACAGCAACGATCTTCTTGACCTTTGCGTGGGGCCAACCAGAGCCACCGAGCGAACAAACGCTGCCCGCGCAGGGTGCGGTGCAGGCTGCGGTTTCCTTCCATGCGACTGTTGACGTTCAGGGAGGTGGAGGTGGCGGTGCGGAGCCTGTCTCCTCGGAAACCTCGTTTACAGGAGCCGTCTGGAGGGAGCGGTGGTACTTCACGGTCGGGGGGGCAGCGACGCGTCCACAGCGCTTCTGCTGCGACGGCGAGCGAATCTGGCTCTTTGGGCAGTCGGTCGTCATGATCGACCCGGCTGAGCGTCAGCTTGCGATCCCGATTTCCGCTTGGTGGATTCCTCAGATGCTGCAGGTGGGCGATCGGCTCTGGGGCCCCTTCGATCCGCTGCATGGGCGGATGGGGCACACGCGGTTCGGGGTTGCGCCGCAACTGAGCGACTCTGAGTCCGGGGAGCGAGTCGCACGCTTTGCATGGTCGTTGGGATCGACCGAGAGTGAGTATCGGTATCGATATCGGCGCGTCGAAGAGCGCTGGCTTTGGAATCAGACGGAGTTCACCCAGCGACGGCGGATGAAGGATGGAACGGTCGTGGTCGAAGCGCGGAGCGTTGAGTCCATGGATGACCCTGTTCGGGTTGGCGATGCGCTCTATGCCCGAAGGCTGCATGCGCAGGGTTGGGTTGGTGATCCACGAAAGCCCAGCGCTCCGCTGGAACCCGCCACGAAGACGATCGGAACGCTGCATCGGGTCGAGCCCATTCAGACCTCCGCGTTCGATGCAGAGTTCGCGGGCTTGATGACCCTTGCGCCGGGTGTTCGCGTCCTTGACCGCACGCGACCCGCGGTGCTCACATTTGTGGTGGGGCAGCCAGCGGCCGATTTCGATGGCGTTGGCTACGAATTCACGGGCGCTCTTGCCTCGCGGCCGAGCGATTCGGAACTGATGGACCTGCTTCGCGGAGCGAAGCGCGTCGTCGCGCGCGATCAGCAGTCGGTGCCAGTTGACGGCGTCCAGCCGCTCGGAGATGTTGGCGTCGAGGTCCAGGCATCTGGCGCTGTCACATCAGGCGGGATCGCCCTCGAGCCGGGCCGACGGCTCGACCTCGGGATGGTTCGGTTCGGCGAAAGTCCGACGAAGACCACCGCGAAGTTCCAGCTTCGGAACACGGGCGACAAGACCCGCACCATCAAGGCGGTGAAGGCGAGCTGCGGCTGCACGGAGACGGCGATCGACCAGAAGATCCTCGCGCCCGGCGCGACTGCGACGATTACGACGACGCTCACTGTCGAACGCGCGAAGACCTACCACTCGTCGATCTGGGTCGCGTTCGAGGAGGACGCGGGGAGCGCGGGGGGGGCGGGCCAGGTCGAGGAACTCCAGATCGTCGCCGTCGGCGTTCCGGAGAAGGCGATCCGCGCGACGGCGCTCAAGAAGGATGCGGCAGGCGATGTCCTGACGATCGTGCTCTACTCGACGGACGGCAAGCCGGAAGGCGATGTCGGCGTCCCGAGGGGCGCGGAGTCGACGATCGCGAGCGATTCGGGCTGGCTTCCGGTCGGTGGCGACGCCAAGACGGCGAAGCACTGGATCCGCGACATCGTGAAGAAGCCGTGAACTGAGCCGCCGCGTCCGCGCGAGTCTGCGCTGGGGTTCGTGAGCACCAAAGGGATCGGCGACATCCGGCTCCTGTTCGAGAATGATGCCCGTTTTCTGCGGCAGTTCTGAGCGGGGCGTGCGGGTCGTCTGGACCACGGGACCGGCCCTTCGGGCCGCGCTGTCGACGGTCGAACGGTTCAGCTAGCACTGCTTCCTCGCTTCGCTCGGAAGCACGTGGCACCCGCCGGCCGTTGGCCGGCGGCGTTTTCCGCCGGAATGTCACAAGACGCCGCCGCTCCAAAGGAGCGGCGGGTGCCACATGCTTGCGAAGCAAGCAGTGCTAGCAGAACCACCCGAGTCCACGACAGCGCGCCTGCCGAAGGCGGGCGGTCCCGTGGTTCAGGCGACCCGCCTCACTCAAGTCGTGTAGTCCGCGTTCAGCCGCACATACTCCGTCGTCAGCCCGCAGCTGAGGAACTCGTCGGAGTTGGTCTCGGCCGTCGCGCCGTCGGTGGCGCCGAGCGAGATCTCGACGGCCACATGCGAGCCGTTGAACGCGGCGCGCACGGCGTCCTTCATGCTTCCTTCGTCGGCGGGGCAGGGCTCGCCGTCGCGGAAGATGAGGATTCCGCCGACGCGGAGCTCGAGGTCGCCCGGGCGGAACGCGACGCCTGCGCGGCCTGCTGCGGCCACGATGCGGCCCCAGTTCGGGTCGCCGCCGGTGATCGCGGTGCGGACGAGGAGGCTCGATGCGACGGTCTCCGCGACCTTGAGCGCGTCGGTCTTGGTCGCGGCGCCCGTGACGCGCACGGCGAGCGAGCGCTCGAAGCCTTCGCCGTCGCACACGATCATGCGCGCAAGCTCGCACGCGACCTCGCGGAACGCGCGCGCGAGCAGGATCTCGTCGCACGCGCCCGCCACGCCCGAGGCGAACGCGAAGACCGAGTCGTTCGTGCTGGTGTCGCCGTCGACCGAGATGCGGTGGTAGCTCGCGTCGGCAGCGTGGCGCAGGATCCGGTCGAGCGCCTTCGGCTCGACCGCCGCGTCGGTCGCAAGCACCGAGATCATCGTCGCCATGTCGGGGCGGATCATGCCCGCGCCCTTCGCGACGCCCGCGACATGCACGGTGCGGCCATCTGCGAACTCGATGCGCCGCGCGCTCATCTTCGGCTTGGTGTCGGTCGTCATGATCGCGCGCGCAAACGGCTCGAGCGGCCCTGCATCGAGCGCCTCGGCGATGCCCGTCGCCATCCGCGGAATGACGGGCGCGATCCGCTCCATCGGTAGCTGCACGCCGATCACGCCCGTCGAGTTGACGAGCACGGCCTCGCAGGCGCATCCGAGCGCGATCGACACGGCGTCGACCATTTCCTGCGCGTTTCCAAGCCCGCGCGGGCCGGTCGCGGCGTTCGCGCAGCCTGAGTTCAGGATGAGCGCCGACGCGTGGCCGCGCGAGTCGCGGATGTGGCGCCGCGAGACCTCGATCGGCGCCGCGGCGAAGAGATTGCGCGTGAAGATCGCCGCCGCGGTCGCGCCCTCTGGCATGGCGAGAAGCGCGAGGTCGTCGCGCCCCGGCTTCTTGATCGCCGCCGCGCCGACCGACGCGCGGAACCCGCGCGGCCAGTGGTGCGTGGCGGCGACGATGCGTCCTGCCGCGGAGGATTCGGCGTGTGCGTGCGTCATCTCGTTCTTTCTCGCTACTTCCCGTCGCCGTTCGTGTCGGGCAGCACGGTGTCGTGAATCAGCGCGATCTCGTCGCAATTGGTGTTCTTCGGGCAGCTCGAGCAGTCCTTGAGCACCTTCTCCGGCAGCGAGTTGATCGAGACGCGGCGGAAGCCGACCTTCTCGAAGAACTCGGGCGCGCGCGTCAGCACGAACAGACGGTCGATGTGGAGCTGCCCCGCGACCTGCTGGAAGTGCCGCACGATGCCCTGGCCGATGCCGCGGCCCTGGAACTCGGTGTGGATGCCGAGCGAGCGGATCTCCGCGAGATCGGGGTTGTAGATCCACAGCGCCGCGCAGCCGACGACGCGGCCGTCGACGACGGCGACGCCGAAGTCGAGAATCGCCTTCATGATGTCCTCGCGCGAGCGCGGCAGGTTCTCGCCGTGCTGCGCCCAGTAGTCGACGAGCTGCACGATCGCGTCGAGGTCGTCCATCCGCGCCTGGCGGAACTCGACCTCGCCCGAGCCCGCGGGCACCGCGCGCTCGCGCAGCATGCGGCGCACGCGCTCGATCGCGCTTTCGACCGCCTTCGGGCC
>JBIKTI010000149.1:0-6268 GCA_044348205.1 Phycisphaerales bacterium
TCGATGATCGGCGAGAGCTCCTGCTCGAACGAGCGGTAGCAGAGCGGGCAGCCGACGAGGCCCGTCTCGCGGACATGCGCCATCGTGGTGCCGCACGAGGCGCAGGCCTTCGGCGCACGCGGCGCAGCGGCCTTCGCCTGCTCGAGCAGCTTGCCCACGATCAGCGCAGGGCCGTGCGATGTCGGCATGAGGAAGCCGCGCTCCTGCGCGTGCTCGGCGCAAAGGTGCACTTCGGCCTTGACGCCGTCGCGGACCACGATCTCGTGGACGACGGCTGGATTCGGGCAGCAGTCGCAGGTGCGTTCCATGGGTTTCGGTGGGGCTGCCGCGAGGCACGACCTCGGGCGGACAGAAGGGAGGAAGCACTGTAGCCGCGCCGCCCCGCGATCCTCCATCATCTGCTGCGTTCGCGCGGAAGATTGAGTGCGCGTTCCCGTGGACGGATCTCCATGGTCAGCCCACAGCGAGCGCCCTGCGGAGGGCGACGAGCGAGGAAAGAAGCGGCCGCACCGCCTCGAGCGGCTGGATGGTGCTCGAGTCGGAGCTCGATCGCTTCGGCTCGGGGTGGCACTCGAGGAAGAGGGCGTCGACACCGACCGCGACCGCGGCACGCGCAAGCTGGGCGCAGCGGTCGGGCCGCCCGCCCGTCGTGGTGCGGTCGCCGCCGGGGAGTTGGGTCGAGTGCGTGGCGTCGAAGCAGGTCGGCGCCGCGAACGCGCGGCCGATGTCCATCATGTCGGCCACGCCGATGAAGTCGCTGACGAGGCGGTTGTAGCCGAAGCTCGTGCCGCGCTCGGTGAGCATCGAGCGCGCGGCGCCCGCCTCGCGCAGCTTTTCGAGCGCGTTGCGCATCTCGGGGGCCGACATGAACTGGCCCTTCTTCACATTCACGGCGCGGCCCGTGGCCGCGGCGGCCGCGAGAAGATCGGTCTGGCGGCACAGAAACGCGGGAATCTGCAGGAGATCCGCGGCCTCCGCGGCAGGCGCCGCCTGCGACTGGTCGTGGATGTCGGTGGTGACGGGCGCCTTGAGGCGCTCGCCCATCGCCGCGAGCATCTCGACACCGCGCGCGAGGCCAGGCCCGCGCGGGCTGTGGATGCTGGAGCGGTTCGCCTTGTCGAAGCTGGCCTTGAAGACGAAGGGAACGCGGAGGTCCGCGCAGATCGAGGCGACCGTGTCGCCGATGCGTCGGTTGGTGTCGTCGTCCTCGAGGACGCACGGCCCCGCGATCACAAGCAGCGGCGGCCTCGCTCCGCCCTCGCACGAGCGCGCGAAGGCCTCGAACCAGCCCGCGAGCACGGGATGGATGCGGGGTGCGGCCTGGGCTGCGTCGAGGGGGGTGGTTTCCGGCATGGGGCGCTTCGAGACGGGGGCTGGCGGCGAGGCGGCAGTGTACGGGGCAGCGGGGGTGCGAAATCTCGGCCCGAGTTGGAAGGTTCGGCAAAGGCCCCGCCCTTGAACGCCGAAGTGACCGTGTGGAAGGTTCCGCCAGCGACGGCCCGGCTTGGGCCTTTCGGGCGGACCTCCAGCGGCTTCGGAAGCCGCGCGCGTGGAGTCGGAGTCCCCGCGGTCGGAGGCGCGTGCGCATAGGAGTTCGATCAGAGGCACCCGGTCACAGGAACTCGGTCATGGACGACTCGGAGAACCTTCCCCTCGATCCCGACGCCTTCGCGGCGCATGTGATCGAACTGCTGCAGAAGCAGTTCCCAGACCGCGCGTCCGCCGTGACGGGGCCGCTCCATGTCGTCTTCGACGGCCGCCATCTCGGCCTTGAGAACCTCTACCGCATGGTGCTGCGCGACCCGCGCAACGGCGACGACATCATCGCGAACTACCTCGACCGCCTGCTCGAAGGCGATCAGATCTCTGGCGCGCCGCTGCCGTTCTCCGTGGTGCGCGCGCGCATCATGCCGCGCATCCAGCCCGACACGATCTTCGAGCATCTCGACCGCGAGCAGGTCGCGCATGTGCCGTTCGTGAACGAGACCTCGATCGTGTTCGTCATCGATCTCCCGCAGCTGACCGTCTCGATCACCACAGAGCAGATGGTGCGCTGGGGCCTGCAGTGCGACGACCTCGACGCGATCGCGCGCGGGAACCTCGCGCACTACGCGCCCGACCTCGAGGTGCGCCTCGTCGACTCGCACGACGGCGGTCGCGCTGCGATCGTGTCGCAGCAGGACGGCTACGACGCTGCGCGACTGCTGCTCTCGACGCTGCACGACCGGCTTTCGCGCGAGATGAAGGGCGACTTCTATGTGGCGACGCCCGCGCGCGACACATTCATCGCCATCAGCGTCGGCCCCGGGCCGTTCGTCGGCCGCCTGAAGCAGCGCGTCGAGGACGACTTCCGCCGACTTCCCTACCCGATCACGCGCGAACTCTTCTATGTGACGCGCGACGGCGTGGCGGGCACGGCCGCCTGAACCCATTGCGGCGCAGTGCGGGCCGTCACTTGCTCACTTCTTCGCGTCTTCGGCGAGGAGATGCTCGATGGCATCCTCGATGCGCGCGTTGATCACATCCGCGCCGCGCAGCCTGCCTTCGCGGTCGATGATGAAGAAGTCGGGATAGCCGTCGACCGTGTAGGCCTTGTTCGCCTCGCCGCGCGCGTCGAGGCAGATCGGGTAGGCGATCTTGTGCGTCTTCGCCGTGTCGAGCATCTTCTCGCCGCCCTCGGGGTGGCAGACGCCGATGATGACGACGCCCTTGTCCGCGTACTTCTCGGAGAGCGCGTTCAGCTTGGGAATGCTCGCGATGCAGGGGCCGCACCAGGTGGCCCAGAAGTCGAGCACCACGATCTTCCCACGGAGTTCCGCGAGGCTGGTGGCTGTGCCCATCGTGGCTTCCGTGTTCGCCCAGCGCGTCACGGCGCCGAGCGCGGGCGCCTCGGGGCATTGGTCGAACTTCGCGAGCGCGCCGCGTCGTTCGCCGTTTCCCTCGAGCATCTCGCGCGGGAGCCGCTGCACGCGGCCCGTGCCCGCGGCGCGCGACTTCGGAGCGGGCGGCGATGCGGCGTCTGCTGGCTTCGCTTCGTCGGTCTTCGATTCGTCCGTCTTCGATTCGTCGGTCTTCGGCTCTTCCGTCTTCAGCTCTTCGGTCGCCGCGGGCTCGGCCGACTTCGGCTCGTCCGTCTTCGCAGCTTCAGGCGCAGGTTCGGCGAGAAGCTTCTCGACCACGGAGCGAACATGCTGCGGCTGAAGCCCGATCGCGCGCACAAGCCCCGCGCGGTCGACGACCGCGTAGGTCGGCCAGAACGAGACATTCCAGGCGCGCGCGCTCTTGCCGCCCGCGTCGATCGCGAGCGGATAGTTGATTCCCGTCTTGTCGGCCGTCTCCTTCATGCGGTTCCCGCCGCGGTTCGCGTCGTGGATGCCGAGGAAAGTGAGGCCCTGCGGGCCGAGGTCGCGGACCATCTCGATGTTCTTCGGGATCGCCTGCATGCACGGGCCGCACCAGGTCGCCCAGAAGTCGACGACCACGACGCGGCCCTTGAGGGCGGTCCAGATGTCGCGCTTGCCCGCGTTCAGCGAGTCCGCCTCGCCCGCGCCTCCTCCGTCCCACTTGGCCACGGTGACGGCCGGCGGCGGCTTGCCCACCATCGAGCGATGCGCGTTTGGATCGCGCGCACGCCAGAACCACCCGTCGGGGAACTCGTCCGCTGCGATGCGCACCTCCGTGGCGCGCGGTGCGGGCGCAGCGGAGGCTGCGTGCGCTGCGGCGCATGCGGAGGCGGCGACGGCCGTGGTGAGGAACGCGCGGATCGACGGCCAACGGCGGAGTTCGCGAAGCATGACGAAAGGGTACCTCCCAGGTGCGTGGAGACGGGCCGCTGGCCCGCCCTGTACGCGCGGTTTTCGGCAGAAAGAGGCCGCCCCGCGTGAACTTTCCTCGGAATCGGGCGCAGCGGGGCCTCAGCGGGGCGCCGCGACCGCGCGCCGTTCGCTGGCATCCTTGTTGAAGAGGATGACATTTCCTCCGCCGCGCTCGTCGATTCCCACGCGGACGAGGTCCTTGCCCTCGCCGCCGCGCACGATCACGGCGCCGCCCGCTGCGTCCTCCGCTGTGCCCGCGACGACGACAGGGGAACCCGTCGCCGAGAAGAGGTTCAGGAGGCCGCCGTTCGAACCAGCGAGGAGCGCCAGCGAACGGCGCCCCGCGCGCGAGAGGCTGAGGCTCGCGCCGTCCTCGCCGCCGCTCTCTGCGATGAAGGTGGCCGAGCCCTCGCGCGTGCCGAGCGCGAGGCGGCCTGCGCCCTCCGCGTTCACAGCCGCAGCGAAGACAGGCGCTTGGGAGGCGTTGTAGAGCTGCACGATGCCGCCGCGGTCGAGCGACGGGTTTGCGCCCATGCTCGCGAGCGCGCGCTCGCCGCCCGCGCGGCAGACGACGACGCCGCCGACAGCGTTCGCCTCGAGCGAGGAGAGCCGCGCGCCGTCCGACGAGAGCACATCGACCGTTCCGCCGTCCGCTGTCGCCTCGAGCCGCGATGCGCCCTTCGCGGAAAGCGTGGTCACGAGCGCCTCCTTCTCCGTGGCCGACGCGGCAACGCGGTGCGCGCCGCTGCGGCACGCGAGGTCGAGTTCGCCGCCCTCCTCGCCAGCGAGAAGACGCGCGAAGCGCTCGCCCGTGCCCGCGCCAAGGACGAGGCTTCCGCCATGCTCGGCCGTCGAAAGGACCGCCACATCGCGGTTCTCGCGGTTCCCCACGCGGAGCGTTCCGCCTTCGTCGAACGCCGCAGCGCCGACGACGGGGTTGCCCGCGCGGTTCGCGAGGGCGAGTCGCCCGCCAAGCGTGCTCGACTCGAGCAGCGCCGCCACGCGCGCGCCGCCGCCGCCGAGTTCAAGTCGCCCGCCCGCGGACTGCGCGTAGGCGCTCACGGCGGGGGAGCCGTCGCGGTTCCAGAGGATGAGGTCGCCGCCCGAGTCGTTCGATCCGAGGCGCGCGATGTTGGCGCCCGACGCGTTCCAGAGGTCGAGGCGCCCGCCCTGCGCGTTCGCCGTCGCCACGAGGGCCACGCGGCCCGCGTCGTCGACGATCTCGAGCCGCTTGGTCTGGATCACGCGCGAGGCTTGCGCCTCGGGCGCCGCTTCCGTCGACGGATGCGGCGAGGCCATGGCGCCGAGACCGAGCACGAGCGTCGCGGCGGAGAGCACGCCGAGGACGCGCGCTGTGCGCGTCCTCGAGCGGAGCGCTGCGACCTCGCCGCGCAGGTTCCGCAGCTCGAGGGCCATGGCCGCGAGGCGCGCATCCTCGGTGGATTCGATTCTTTGGCGTGGCGTGTCCGTCATGGCGAATGCTCCCTCGAGTGGCGGTTGACCGAGTGCGGCGATCTGCCGCGGTGTTCGACGCCCGCGCGTGGTCGCTAGCATATCGGCCGCACTCCACGCGGTTGCCGAAGGCGGCGCACCGCGCGATGCGGGTCCCGAATCGTCTCGCGAGAAATCCACATGGCCAAGAGCACCCACGCCGCACCAGTCCGCACGACGGCCACAGGCCCGTTCGGAGTCGGCCTCATCGGCACCAAGTTCATGGGCCGCGCGCATTCGACCGCGTGGGGGAAGTGCGCGCAGTTCTTCGACCTGCGCCGCGAGCCGCGCCTCGCCGCGGTCGCTGGCCGCAACGCAGACGAGACGGCGGCCTTCGCCGCGAAGTGGGGCTGGCGGCGCGCCACCACAGACTGGCGCGACCTTCTCTCGGACCCCGAGATCGAGCTTGTCGATGTCTCCACGCCGAACCATCTCCACGCCGAGATGTCGATCGCGTGCCTCGAGGCGGGCAAGCATGTCGCGTGCGAGAAGCCGCTCGCAGGCACGCTCGCAGACGCGAAGAGGATGGTGCTCGCGGCGCGTGCGGCCGCGAAGAAGGGCGTGCGCACCTTCGTCTGGTACAACTATCGCCGTTGTCCCGCGGTCGCGCTTGCGCACAGGCTCGTGCGCGAGGGGCGCCTCGGGCGGATCTACCATGTCCGCGCGTCGTACCTCCAGGACTGGGGCGGCCCCGACACGCCGCTTCTCTGGCGTTTCCAGGCGGATCAGGCTGGCTCGGGCGCGCATGGCGACCTCAACGCCCACATCATCGACATGGCGCGGTTCATCACGGGCGACGAGGTCACCGAGGTCGTCGGCTCGATCGAGGAGACCTTCGTGAAGGAGCGCGCCGTGGTCGCGAACGCGGGCGGCGCGATCTCGGGGAAGGGCGCGAAGGGCGCCGCCGCGGGCAAGAAGGCGGGCAAGTCGACGGTCGACGACGCCGTCCTCTTCCTTGCGCG
>JBIKTI010000150.1:0-6256 GCA_044348205.1 Phycisphaerales bacterium
GTGTCGCACGATTCGGATCGTCGGAGTCCCCAACCAAGTGTGCCAGCAGACTTCAGTCTGCTGAACGACACGCGTCGGAGTCGACGGCTGACATCATCCGTTCCGCAGACTGAAGTCCACGGGCACCCCTGATTTTCGTGTCGCACGATTCAGATCGTCGGAGTCCTTGACCTTCGTGTCGGGTGCCTTCGTGTCGAACGGCTTTCGTGTCGGACGACTCGGATCGTCGGAGTCGACGGCTGACATCACCCGTTCCGCGCCGGTCACGCCACTGGCGTGGGCGCCATCTTCGTGAACACGAAGCTCTTGCCCTGGTAGTCCACGCGCACGCTGTCGCCGTCGCCGATCTCGCCCGCGAGGATCTTGCCGGCGAGGCCGTTCTCGATGCGCTGCTGGATGACGCGCTTCAAGGGTCGCGCGCCGAACTGCGGGTCGTAGCCCTCGCTCGCGAGCGCTGCGGTCGCGGCCGCCGTGACACCGAGCGTGATGCCGCGCGCCGCGAGGCGCTTGCGCAGGTTGCCGAGCTGGATCTCTACGATGCCGCCGAGCTGCTCGCGCGACAGCGCGTGGAAGATGACGGTCTCGTCGATGCGGTTGAGAAGTTCAGGCCGCAGGTGCTTCTTGAGAATGCCGCGCACATGCGCCTCGATCACCGCGTCGTCCTCGTGGCGGTCCGTCATCTCGAGGATCGCGTGCGACCCGATGTTCGAGGTCATCACGACGATCGTGTTCGAGAAGTCGACCGTGCGGCCCTGGCCATCGGTCAGCCGCCCGTCGTCGAGCAACTGCAGCAGCACATTCGACACATCGGGGTGCGCCTTCTCCATCTCGTCGAACAGCACGACGCAGTACGGCCGACGCCGCACGGCCTCTGTGAGCTGGCCGCCCTCGTCGTGACCGACATAGCCGGGCGGCGAGCCGATGAGCCGCGCCACCGCGTGCTGCTCCATGTACTCGCTCATGTCGATGCGCACGATCGCCTCTTCGGTGTCGAAGAGATATCCAGCGAGCGCCTTGCAGAGCTCGGTCTTGCCGACGCCCGTCGGCCCGAGGAAGAGGAACGACCCGATCGGACGGTTCGCCTCGCCGAGCCCCGCGCGGTTGCGACGCACGGCCTCGCTGACAGCACCGACCGCCTCGCGCTGCCCGACGACGCGCTTCGCGAGCTCGTCCTCCATGTGCAGCAGCTTCTCGCGCTCGCTCTCGATGAGCTTCGCGACGGGGATGCCCGTCCACTTGGCGACGACCTCGGCGATCTGCTCGCTGTCGACCTCTTCCTTCACGAGCGCGGTGCCCTCGGCCTGACGACGGCGGAACGATTCCTCCGCGGCCTTGAGCCGCTGCTCGAGATCGCGCAGGTCGCCGTACTGGATGCGCGACGCGCTCTCGAAGTCGCCGCGGCGCTTCGCCTGCTCAAGCTCGATGTTCTTCTTCTCGATCTCGGCCTGCACGCTCTTGACGGCGTCGAGCTCCTTCTTCTCGATCTGCCAGCGCGCTGTCATCGCGCGGTCCTTCTCGTTGAAGTCGGCGAGCTCCTCCTCGATCGCGCCGAGGCGCTTCTTGCTCTCGGGGTCCTTCTCGAGCTTGAGCGCCTCGCGCTCGATCTCGAGCTGCATCACGCGGCGCTTGATCTCGTCGAGCTCCGCAGGCATCGAGTCGTTCTCGATGCGCAGCTTCGACGCCGCTTCATCGAGCAGATCGATCGCCTTGTCCGGCAGGAAGCGGTCTGCGATGTAGCGCTGCGACAGCGTCGCGGCAGAGACGATCGCGCCGTCCTGGATGCGCACGCCGTGGTGCGTCTCGTAGCGCTCCTTGAGGCCGCGCAAAATCGCGATCGTGTCGGCGAGGCTCGGTTCACCGACGAACACAGGCTGGAACCGCCGCTCGAACGCGGGGTCCTTCTCGACATGCTTGCGGTACTCGTCGAGCGTGGTCGCGCCGATGCAGCGCAGCTCGCCGCGCGCAAGCGCAGGCTTCAAGAGCTGTCCTGCGCCGACAGCGCCTTCGCTCTGCCCCGCGCCCACGATCGTGTGGAGCTCGTCGATGAAGAGGATGATGCGGCCCTCGCTCGACGCGACCTCGCGGAGCACGGCCTTCAGGCGCTCCTCGAACTCGCCGCGGTACTTGGCGCCCGCGAGCAGCTGACCGACATCGAGCGCGATGATGCGCGACTCGCGCATCGACTCTGGGCAGTCGCCGTTCACGATGCGGATCGCCAAGCCTTCGGCTATCGCCGTCTTGCCGACGCCAGGCTCGCCGATCAGCACGGGATTGTTCTTCGTGCGCCGCGACAAGACCTGCATGCAGCGGCGGATCTCCTCGTCGCGGCCGATGACCGGATCGATCTTCCCTTGCTGCGCCTTCTCGACGAGATCGATGCCGTACTTCCTGAGCGCCTCGTAGGTCGACTCCGCGTTCTGGTCGGTGACATTCGTCACGCCCGACGCCTTGCGGATCGCGTCGACCGCGGCCTGCACGCGCTTGCGGTCGACGCCGAGCGTCGAGAGCACTTCCTTCGCGCCGCTCTTCACATCGGCAAGCGCGATCAGCAGGTGCTCGGTCGACACATACGCGTCCTTCATCTTCTGCGCGTCGCGCTCGGCGGTCGTGAGGACCTCCATCAGCTCGCGCGATGCGTTGCCCGTGGTCGCGCCCTGCACCTTCGGCAGTCGGCGCATCTCCGCGTCGGCGACGCTCGCGACGCGCGCAGCATCGACACCCGCCTTCTGGAGGATCGTGCCCGCGTTCGAACCCTTCTCGCTCACAAGCGCGGAGAGAAGGTGCAGCGGGGTGATCTCGGGGTTGGTAGCGCCTGCCGCGAGGCTCTGGGCTGCGGACACGGCTTCCTGCGCGAGGGTGGTGAACTTGTCGAATCGCATGGTGTGGGTCCCTTCCTTCTCCGCGCAACGCGGGGGCTTCTCCGCGCAACGCGGGGGCGACCCGAAAGGCAAAGCCCGCGCCAGCACGGGCGCCGCCGTACGGCCGCGCCAATGGGCTCCACGGCCGCGTCGATGGGCTCCACGGTTGCCGATCGCGGTGGAACGCAGCAAGCCGCTGCCGTTTGGGCAGTCCCGCGCAGCGCCGTGTGTTGGCCGCTGTTATTCTGCAAAAATCGCGGCGCCATGCGCCAGAAGGGGCCCCTCATGCTTCAAGCTTTCGAACTCGGAACTTCCGTCCTCGCTCAGTCGGATCAGGATGCCGCCATCGCCGCAGGCATTCTCGGCATGGGAGTCGCCATCTTCGCCGTCGTCGCGCTGGCCGCGCTCCTGATCAGCGCCGTCATCATCTGGCTCGTGTGGGACGCCTACCGCGTGCTTCCCGCTTCCGCACAGAAGCTCCCCGCGAACCTGCTGTGGCTCGGACTGATTCCCTGCCTCGGCATCATCATGCAGCTCCTGATGGCGATCCTCGTGCCGCTCGCCTTCAAGGACGCCTTCGCGGCGCGCGGGCGCACCGATGTCGGCGACTGCGGGCTTGTCCTCGGCATCTGCTGGGCGGCGGGAATCGTCGGCTCCTTCGTTCCCTTCCTCGGGTTCATCTTCGCGCTCGGCTCCCTCGTCTGCATGGTCCTCCTGATCATCAAGCTGCGGCAGTTGAAGGGCGTCTGGCAGTCGATGGGACCTGCCCAGCCCGCGCCGACCTGGGGCTGATCGCGCGCAGCGCCTGCGCTCGTTCTCGCGAGAAATCGGGCCGCGTCAGCGGTATTCGACGGGGAAGCCCTTCGGAACAAGCTCGTCGCGCAGATTGAGCCAGCCGACCAGCCACTCGAAGGCGTCGACAAGGCGCGGACCAGGGCGGTTGAACATCTGGTTGCCGTCGACGAGCGCGATCGAGCGCCGCGGCGAATCGATGACCGCGGGAAGCAGGGGCCACCACCTGGTCTTCTCGAGCGCGGTGAAGTCGACGCGCGTCCGCGCGAGGTCGAAGCCGCACGGGCAGACGATGACGCGCTCGGGCGCAGCCTCGAGGATCTCCTCCGGCGACACGCGGCGGCTCTTGGCGCCGAGCTTGTTGAGCGAGTGCCTTCCGCCCGCAGCCTCGATCAAGCCAGGCGTCCAGTGCCCGCCGACGAACGGCGGGTCGCACCACTCGAGGAACAGGACCTCGGGACCTGGCACATACGGGTTGACGAAATCGACCGCGCTCCAATAGCGCGCGCGGAGTGCGACCATGGCGCGCTCGGCGGCCTCTGCGCGGCCGACGGCCTCGCCGACCTTGAGAAGGTCGTCGAAGACATCGAACACGGTCTTCGGGTCGAGGCTCAGGATGCGCGGCTTCGACGGAAGCGACGCAGCGATGCGCTCGACCGAGCGGAGGTCGATCGAGCAGACCGCGCACAGGTCCTGCGTCAGGATCACATCGGGCGCGAGGTCCGCGAGAAGCCGCTCGTCGAGCTCGTAGAGGCTTTGCCCCGACGCGAGGCTTGCGGACACCTCCGCGTCGATCGCCGCGGAATCGCCGCCATGCGTGCGCGCCTTCGTGAGGACGGGGAGATGCCCGAGCGACGGCGGGAAGTCGCATTCGTGGCTTCGCCCGACGAGGAGTTCTGCGCCGCCGATCTCGACGAGGAGCTCGGTTGCGGACGGAAGGAGGCTGACGACGCGCATCGTGCCAAGGTAGCGTGCGCGGACGGCGAGGATGCCTGCGAGTTCCACGGGCGATGCCGTAGGATGGGAGCCGTGCCAGACTTCGCCTACATCGCCCGCGACGGAGGCGGCCGACGCGTGTCGGGCCGCACCGAGGCCACGAGCGAGGCCGCGGTGCTTGCCGAACTCGCCGCGCGGGGCCTCGCGCCGATCCGCGTTCGGCCTGCGAACGCGGCGCGGCGGGGCGGACGCATCGGAACGCGCGCCCTTGCGGGAAGCTACAGGCAGCTGAGCGAGCTTCTGCGGGCGGGTGTGCCGCTGTTGCGCGCGCTGCGTCTCCTGGCGCGTGCGCGCTCGCATCCTGCGCTCGCGGCCGCATGGGGCGAGGTCGCGGACCGCCTCGCGGCGGGCGAGCGCCTGGCCGACGCGATGGAGGGGCGGCAGGGCGTCTTCGCGCCCGTCCACATCGCCATGGTTCGCGCGGGCGAGCGCGGCGCCTTCCTCGAGCCCGTCCTCGCGCGCCTCGCGTCGCTTCTCGAGCAGCAGGCGGATCTGCGCGGAAAGGTGCTGGGAAACCTCCTCTATCCCGTGCTTCTCCTCCTCGTCGGCTTCGGCATCGTGGTCGCAGCGCTCGTCTTCTTCGTGCCGAAGTTCGAGGAGTACTTCATGAAGATGCCCGAGCTCCCGCTCGCGACGCGGATCCTGCTCGGGACGAGCGCGCTCGTGACCGAGCACGCGTGGCTCATGGGCGGGCTCTCCGTCGCGGCGCTCGTGGGCGTCGCGGCGGCCGCGCGCAACCCGCGCGTCCGCATCGCGGCGGTGCGGCGCATCATGCGGGTGCCCGTGCTCGGCCCGCTCTTCTCGTCGATCGCGGTCGCGCGGTTCGCGCGCATGCTCGGCACGCTCCTCGAGAACGGCATCCCCATGCTGCAGGCGCTGGGAATCGCGCGCGACTCCGCGGGGAATCCCGTGCTCGCGACGGCGGTCGACGCGGCCGCAGAGGCCGTGCGCCACGGCGAGCCGCTCTCGCGGCCCCTCGCGGAAAGCGGCCTCTTCCCCGAGGAAGTCGTGGAGATGATCTCTGTCGGCGAGAGCGCGAACAACCTGCCGTCGGTTCTCGTCCGCCTCGCAGACACGCTTGAGTCGCGCATCGACCGCATGCTCGCCACGCTCCTCAGGCTCATGGAGCCCGCGATGCTTCTCCTCATCGCGGCGGTCGTCCTCTTCATCTTCCTCGCGCTCGTCGTGCCGATGATGCAGCTCTCCTCGCAGCTGTGAGTGACCGATAAGGGCCGCGCGCAATCTGCGTCTTCAGGCCGCGTTTGACCGCGATGCGGCGGCCGCGCGGCGCGCTGCGGCTACACTCGTCGTCCCCGCGGGCATCGCCCGCATGGACACGCGGAGACCCCCATGCAGAAGCGTATGAAGAAGCGCATCCGACGCAACGGCTTCACCATCCTCGAGCTCCTCATCGTGATCGGCATCCTGCTCGCGATCGGCGGGCTCGTGCTCGTGAACCTGCTCGGCGCCAGCGACAAGTCGGACATCGGCCTGACGCAGGTGCAGATCAACACCTTCAAGAACGAGCTCATGAAGTTCCGCGTCGAGATGAAGCGCTGGCCAACCGAGGAGGAGGGCCTCACCGTGCTCTGGTCGAAGGACGCGCTCGC
>JBIKTI010000151.1:0-6250 GCA_044348205.1 Phycisphaerales bacterium
CGTCCTCGAGCGCCTCGACGGGAAGCCCGTGGTCGAGGTGCCCGAGGAGGAGATCATCATCGAGGAACTCCCGCCCCGACTCTCTCACTCTTGACTTTAGAAGCCATGTGAGAATATTTACCGTGGCAAACGCGGGCACCTCGGCATGGCCTTCCCAAAAGGCTACCCCCCCTCCCCCTCGAGGCCCTCGATCAGGGCGCGGAGATGTACCGCGAGGCGTACCTCGGCGGAATCGTCTTCCGTAAGTCCATGCAGATAAGGGACTTGCGCGCAGGGCCGTTTGCCAACTGCGCCAATGGTCCGTGGGCGGAAGTATAGCCCCGAATCCGTGATCCGCAAGTCCGTTGCGCGCCAGGTGCTCAGGCGAGAGCGAGCGCCCAGTCGATGCAGCGGTCGATGCGCCGAAGCGCCGGATCGCGGCCGACGAGGACGAGCGTGTCCCAGATCGGCGGGCTCACCGTCCCTCCCGAGACACCGATCCGCAGCGGCTGGGCGACGGCGCCGATCTTCCCCTGCGCGTGTTCGGCTGCGTGTGCGTTCGCGGCCGCTTCGAGCGTCGGCTGCGTCCAATCCGAGAGCCTCGCGAGCACCTCGCGCAGCGTGCGGAGGTGGTCGAGGCCCGTCTTCGCGCCGTCCGCGGGCGCTGCGCCGATGCCAAGCGCCTTGCGCACATTCTTGTCGTCGCTGAACGCAAGCGCATCATCCTCGACGAGCAGGAATCCGTTTGAACGGAACGGGTCGTCGAGCGTCTTCGAGCGCTCCTGGCACGCCTTCATCAACAGCGCGAACTTCTCGTCGCCGAGCTTCGCGAGGTACTCGGGACGGTACTGCACCGCGTGCGCGTGGCAGCGCCGCGCGAACTCGTCGGGCGCCATGCCCGTGATGGCGTCGGTGTTGAACGCAAGCAGCTTCAAGCGGTCGAACTTCGCGGGCGTCTTCATCACGCGGTCGAGGCCGAAGCGCTCCTTGAGGAACGCGTTGTCGAACTTCTCGATGTCGTGGCCGGGGCTCCAGCCGTTGAGCGCGAGGAAGTTGCAGATGACCTCGGGGAGATAGCCAGAGCGACGGAAGTCGTCGACATTGATCTCGGGCAGGCTCACCTTCAGCGCCTCCGCGAGCCGAATCGCGCCATCAAGATCGAGCTGCACATTCTCGTCGCAGATCCACCGCGACCACTCCTCGGCAGACACCGTGCCCGCGGGCGGCGCGTTCAGCGCCTTCTCCTTCACGGCCTTGCGAAGCACTCTGTCCTTGTCGCGCTTCGACATCTTCGAGTCGTCGGGATTCTTGATGATCGAGAGGTGGCCGTAGGTCGGACGGCGGAAGCCGAGCGCGTCCTGAAGCACCATGTGCTTCGCCGTGTTCGTGAAGTGCTCCTGCGCGCGGAGGACATGCGTGACGCCCATCAGCTCGTCGTCGACCACGACCGCGAAGTGGTAGGTCGGGAATCCGTCCTTCTTGCGGATCACGAAGTCGTCGACCTCGCCCGCAGGAAGCGTGGCGTCGCCGAGCACCTCGTCGTTGATCGTGATCGCGACCTGCGGCGTTCGGAAGCGCACGACGGGCACGCGTCCCTCTGCGATGAGGCGCGCGCGCTCGTCAGGCGAGATCTCGCCGCGGAATCGATAGCGGAACGCCTCCTTGCGGGTGGTCGCCTCCTTGCGCATGGCCTCGAGCTCCTCGGGCGAGTCCCACGCTTCGTAGGCCTTGCCCTCGGCGATGAGCCTTTCCGTGTAGCGCGCGTAGATCGCGAGCCGCTCGCTCTGGAAATAGCTTCCGTTCGGCCCGCCGCCGACGACCGTGCCATCGGGCGCCGTGTACTCGGGGCCCTCGTCCCAGCGGATCCCGAGCCAGTCGAGGTCCTTCAGGAACCCGACGCTCGCGGCGTCCGACGAGCGCTTCTGGTCGGTGTCCTCGATGCGGATGAGGAACTTGCCGCCGCGCCCCTTGGCGAATGCCCAGCAAAAGAGCGCTGTGCGCGCGCCGCCGACATGGAGATGCCCCGAGGGCGAGGGCGCGAAGCGGGTGACGGGGACCCCCGAGGGGCCGGCCGAAAGGTCGGTCTGCATGGGTTGTCTCAAGGGAACGGATCAGGCCAGGAACAAGTCGAAAGTCGAAGGGTAACGAGCCCTCGATCGGGGGACTCGGGCAGGGCAAATCTCTCAATGGACCGAATTGTGGAAGGCTAGGGTAAACACCCACCGTGTGGCTGTCGAGATGGGGAACATGCCCCCCGTTCACCCGGCACATGAGGAGTACAGCGTGCACGACCTGCTTGGAATCATCTCGGACACCCACGGACATGCCGACCGCGCCCGAAAGGCCGTTGAGGCACTCCGCGCCCATGGCGCCACCCACATCATCCACCTCGGGGATGTGGGGAGCGAGGCGGTGCTCGACCACCTCGTCGGCATGCCGGCCACGGTCGTCTTTGGAAACGGCGACGACCATCGCGGGTTGACGCGCTACGCCGAGTTCCTCGGCATCAATGTCGCGCACCCCGCGACGGTGATGGAGGCCAAGTCGATCAAGATCGGGATCACCCACGGGCACATCGACACGGAGATCTTCAACCTCATGGAGCAGGATGTGGATGTGCTGCTGCACGGCCACACGCACCAGAAGCGCGACGAACGCATCGGCTCGACCCGCGTGATGAACCCTGGCGCCGTGCACGGCGCGGAGCAGTTCTCGGTGCTGCTCTACGAGCCTGCCACGGGTACCGCGACCTGGCTGCACATCGAGGAGGGCCATGCGTCGAACCCGAAGGCGGGAGTGAAGGTCGCGGAGGTCCGTACGGTGCGCCCCGTGCGGCGCGTGAAGCAGTCCACGCCTTCGCCCGCCCCGAAGGCGATCAGGACGGTGACGAACGAGTCGATTCTTCGTCCGCGATCGGGCGACGCGCCCGGCGCAGCCGCCTGAACCGAGGCGTTTCATCCGAAACCAAGGGCGTCCTCGCGACGAACCGCACCGCTCGCTGCGCGCTCGCGCGGCGGCCGCCATGACGCCTGCCCTCGCCGCCATCATCGCCATCCACGCCTGCGCCACCCTCTTCATGACAGGGCTGATCTGGTTCGTCCAGGTCGTCCACTACCCGCTGTTCGCGCGGGTCGGGACGGACGGCTTCACGGGCTACAGCGAGGCCCACCAGCGGCTGACGACGCTCGTCGTCGGCCCCGCGATGCTGGTCGAGGCCGTGACCGCGGCGCTCCTTGTGTTCATGCGGCCACCGGGCGTGTCGCCCGCCCTGCTCTGGACGGGTCTCTCCCTTCTCGGCGCGATCTGGCTGAGCACGGCGTTCCTCCAGGTGCCGCTGCACGGTCGGCTCGCGTCGGGCTTCTCCTCCGAGGCCTGCGACGCGCTCGTCTCGACAAACTGGATCCGCACGGTGGCTTGGTCTCTTCGGGGCTGCCTCGTGGCGTGGATGATCCTGCAGATCCTCGTGCATCCGAGCGGCGCCTAGGTTCTGTCTGACGGGCTTGTCAATCGCGTGCCGGTGCCCGATCCTGCGCCGCATGACACCAGCTGCGGACCCCCCGAGCTCATCGCCCCGCATCGAGGTGATTCTCTACTCGGTCGATCGTTTCGAGCGCAGGACGCTCGGCTCCCTCGCCGATGCTGCGCCCATCGTGGCGTCGGAGCGCGAGCGAGGTTCGACAAGCCGCGTCTGGGTCGACATCGAGGGAGTCCCGCTCGGCGAGGCGCTCGCTGGTCTCGGTGCGCTGCTCCCGATTCATCCGATGGCGGCCGAGCTTCTGCGCAACGGCGCAGCGCGAGCGCTCGTTGAGGATTTCGGCGGGCACCTGCTCGCGACCATGGTGTTCATGCACCATGCGCCCGTCGCGAAGGCCGCGGACGGCGGCGAGGGCGGCGGCGCGCATGTCTCCGAGGTGATCGACTTCATCTTCGACGACCGTCTGCTGGTGACGATCCAGGAGCGGCCTGGCGATTGCTTCGACGGCGTGCGCGAGCGGCTCGCCCTCGGGAGCGGGCAGGTGCGCGCGCCCGGCGCCGCGTTCCTGTTCAGCATGCTCGGACGCGCGATCTGCGACAGCTACCTGCCGATCCTCGAGAAGACGGCCCGCCGCATCGACCGCATCGAGGACGCGCTGGCGGAGCGCCCCGATCGCGCGATCCTCGTCCGGATCCACCATCTGCGCACGCGCCTGCTCGAGATGCGCAGGCAGCTGATTCCCCTGCAGGACTCGATCGCGATGCTGCTGCTTCGGCGCCCGCCCGCCGAACAGGGAAGCACCGCGCGCGAGGTCGACATCTCGCTGAGGAGCCTCCTCGACGAGCTCGCGGAGCTCAGGGACGCGCTCGACTTCCAGCGCGACGAGGTGCAGCGGCTCACCGACCTCTACCTCAACAGCGTGTCGAACAGGCTGAACGATGTCATGCGCGTGCTCGCGATCATCTCCACGCTGTTCATGCCGCTCAGCTTCCTCGCCTCGCTCTATGGAATGAACTTCGACCGCGACAGCGGCCGCTGGAACATGCCCGAACTCGGGTGGGAGTACGGGTATCTCTTCGTGCTCGGGCTGATGTCGGTCGTCGCGGTCGGCCTGACGATCTTCTTCTGGCGCAAGGGATGGCTCGCGGAGCCGACCCGCGCCCGACGCAGGGGCGTCGATGGCCTGACGCTCGACATGGTGGAGTTCGTCGGGCTGACGGGGCCGTCGGGGCGCGGAGCGGGGTCGAGAAGGCGCCGCGCGATCGCGAAAGGCGCCGTCCGGGCCCGCAGCGCAAGTGCGCCCTGAAAATGGCCGAAATCCCGCCGTTCGACGGCCTTGCGCAGCGGGGCAGTCCGTCCGATACTTTCCGTTTGGCCTCGACGCCGCTCTCACCCGCGGAATCGTGCGCCCTCGCTGCAGACCCCGCCGCCCGCCCATCGCACGCCCAGCAGGACGAAACCCATGGTTCCGCACAACTCCCGCAACGCCGACACCCGGCTGAAGGACTCCTCGATGCCCTCCCGCGCCTCTGATTCGTTCGGCTCGCTCGTGTTCGCAGGCGATGTGATGCTGAAGAGGCTTCCGCCGGAGGTCTTCATGAACCTGCAGCGAACGGTCCTCAACGGGTCGCCGCTGGATCCGAAGATCGCAAACACGGTCGCCGGCGCGATGAAGGACTGGGCGCTCGAGCACGGCGCCACCCACTACTGCCATTGGTTCCAGCCCCTCACTGGCTCGACCGCCGAGAAGCACGACGCGTTCCTCTCGACGACCTCTGACGGCGGCGCGATCGAGAAGTTCAGCGGCTCGCAGCTGATCCAGGGCGAGCCCGACGCATCGAGCTTCCCGCACGGCGGCATCCGCGACACCTACGAGGCGCGCGGCTACACGGCGTGGGACGCGACAAGCCCCGCGTTCATCTACCGCTCGGGCGAGGAGTCGACGCTCTGCATCCCGACCGCCTTCGTGAGCTACACGGGCGAGGCGCTCGACAAGAAGACGCCGCTCCTGCGCTCGATTCAGGCCGTGTCGAAGCAGGCGATGCGCGTCCTCAGGATCTTCGGCGCAGACCACGGCGTGAACCAGGTCATCACCACGCTCGGCGTCGAGCAGGAGTACTTCCTCGTCGACTCCGAGCTCTCCGCGCAGCGGCCTGACCTCCTGATCTGCGGCCGCACGCTGATCGGCGCGCCCGCGCCGAAGGGCCAGCAGATGGAGGACCACTACTTCGGCTCGATTCCGCAGCGCGTCCTCGCCTACATGGCCGAGGTCGAGGCGCGGCTCTTCGAGCTCGGCGTCCCTGTCAAGACGCGCCACAACGAGGTGGCTCCCGGCCAATTCGAGCTCGCGCCGACCTTCGAGAACGCGAATGTCGCGGTCGACCACCAGATGATCACGATGAGCGTGCTGCGCGAGACCGCCGAGCGCCACGGCTTCGTCTGCCTGATGCATGAGAAGCCGTTCGCGGGCGTGAACGGCTCCGGCAAGCACAACAACTGGTCGCTCTCCACGGACACGGGCGTGAACCTGCTCGATCCACGCGACGAGACGCACACCAACATGCAGTTCCTCGTGTTCCTCTGCGCAGTGATCCGCGCGGTCGACATGCACGCCGAGATGCTGCGCGGCTCGATCGCGAGCGCTGCGAACGACCACCGCCTCGGCGCCAACGAAGCGCCGCCCGCGATCATGTCGATCTTCCTCGGCGACATGCTCACCGACATCCTCGACCAGCTCGAGTCGGGCAACCCGAAGAAGACGATGAAGGGCGGCGCGATGGAGCTCGGGGCGACCAC
>JBIKTI010000152.1:0-6248 GCA_044348205.1 Phycisphaerales bacterium
AGCGGCGTGCGCGTCACCGTCGATCTCGAGCCCGAGCCAGGCTGCCTCCTCGACCGCGCAGAGCACGCCGTCTCGCTCTTCGACCAGTGCTTCAACACAGACGAGACGCGCCGCCATCTCGGCGTCTGCCACGACATCTGCCACAGCGCCGTGATGTTCGAGGAGCAAGACGAGGCGCTCGCGCTCTACAAGCGGCATCACATCCGCGTCGGCAAGATCCAGGTGAGCGCGGCGCTTTCGTGCCACGGCGCGCCGAAGGAACTCGCCGAACTCGCGCAGTTCGCAGAGAACCGCTACCTGCACCAGACCTGCGTGCTCGCGGGCTCGGGCGAGGTGCGCTTCTATTCCGACCTCGACCTCGCGCTCGACGCGATGCCCGACGGTTTCTGGCGCACGCACTTCCATGTGCCCGTCCATCTCGACGCCATCGGCCGCCTCGGCACGACGGCGAAGGAGATCCCGAGCGCGCTCGTCATGGCGTCGCACATCGATCCGCCGTGCTTCGAGGTCGAGACCTACGCGTGGACGGTGCTGCCGCCGCATCTGCGCGAACGCGACCTCGCCGCGGGCATCGCGAAGGAACTCGCGTGGACGCGCGACGCGCTCATCGACGCTGGGTTCGTGGTCGACGCGGAGCGCGCGTCGTGAGCGTCGCGCGCGCCTGGCTCGAGCTCATGCGTGTCGCGAACCTGCCGACGGTCGCGTCGAACGCCGTCGCGGGTGCGGCCATCGGCGGCGTGATCGGCAAGGTCTGCCCGACGGGCGCGTGCTGGACCCATGCGCCCGCCACCGCGCTCGCGGCGCTCGCAGTGCCGCCGCTTGCATATGCAGCGGGCATGATCCTCAACGACGCATTCGATGCGTCGATCGACGCGCGCGAGCGTCCGACGCGGCCGATTCCGAGCGGGCGCGTCGCGCGCGGCACGGCGTTCATCGCGGGGTTCATCTTGCTAGGTGGCGCGGTCGCAGCTGCGCTCGCGACAGGCTCGGCAGCCGTGCTCGTCCTCACCGGCGTGCTCGCTGCGGGCGTGCTCCTCTACGACGCCGTGCATGCGCGCAGCGCGGCGAGCGTGGTGCTGCTTGCGCTCTGCCGGGCGCTCGCAGCGCTTGTTCCGCTGGTCGCGCTCGCGCTGCCCGCGGAGTCGGACGCCGCGGCCACGCGCGCGCTCGCGGCTGATCCGCGCGTCTGGGTGCTGCCAGCCGCCCTCGCCGCATGGACGCTGCTTCTCTCGGTCGTCGCGCGCGGCGAGGTGGCGCGCATGCGTGCCGCGCCATCGACCGACGCGGGGCGCGCCTCGACCCGCGAGCGCGTCGTTCGCACGCTGACCTTCCTCGCGCCGATCTCAGTGCTCGCCATCGCGGTCGGCCTCTTCCAATCGCTGCGCATCGCCGACGCGACGCAGGTTCCGCTCGGGGCATGGGTCGCGCTCGCAGCGGCGATCGGCGCAGGGTGGCTCGCGCAATCGGGGTGGAGATCGATCCGCCGAAACCCAGCGCACACGCCGTCGGTCATCGGTACCTGGATCGCGTGCCTCGCGCTTCTCGACGCCGTCGTCGTCGGCGCGGCGGGCGTCGGCGGCTGGGCGATCGCGTCCGTCGCCCTCGCGTTCCTCACGCTCGATCTCCAGCGCAGCGTCGCCGCCAGCTGAGGCGCGCGTGAAATTCTTTCCTGCAAAAGTGCGGTGAATCCGAGGCGAGGCCTCGGGCCGTGGGATGATGCACCTGTTCCGCGGGGCAGCGTGCCCCGCCGCGCGTCGACCTCGCGTCGCGCGCATCACAGTTTCGCACCGAGCCGACGCTCGGGGAAGTCCGCTGGCCGCAGGGCTGCGGGGAGCTGTCCCTTGGTCGCGCGCGGTGCAGCAGCCCGAGTTCCGCTCGGGAAGGGAGGAGTGAGACATGTCCATCGACAGGAACACCGGAGGTCCAGAGGCCGCTCCATCGCCTGGTCTCTTCTCATGGCCCGGCGCGCGGCGGAAGTCCGCGGTCGCAGCGCTCGTTCTCGTGGCGGGCGCAGGCGCAGGAGTCGGCAGCCTGTCGCTCTCCTCGGGCTGCCAGTCGCTCGGGCCAATCATGGCGCCCGCCATCGTGCGCGCGTGCATCGACATCATCCGCGGGCTCTTCAATCTCCCGCTCCTCGATCTTCCGCCTGGATTCGTGCCGTGCGGCCCCGTCGACCGCTGGGAGGAGCGCGGCATCGTGTCCGAGTTCTGCTTCTACTGCAGCGCGGCAGACCCCTACACCGTCTATGTCCAGCCCGACTGCCAGGGTCCGTACTTCCCCATGAAGGCGCGGCCCGTCGGTTCGCCCGAGCCGCTCACCTACGACGAAGCCATCTCCCTGGAGAAGTTCACCTGCGAAGAGCGGTTCCTGCATCGCGTGCGGTCGGCCTACGACGGCTTCCACGGCCGTCTGCAGACCTCCATCAAGTCGCCGAACAACCGCATGCTCCCCGATCCGACCGCCTACCCATCGCTCACGGTGCTCGTCGACGGCAAGCGCATCATCGCGCGCACCGACTTCCCCGTGCGCTTCGGCGAGACGATCGAGCTCAGCGGCACCGTCGACGAGGTCGCCCACTACGCGATGACGGCGGGAGTCACGGAGCTCAGCTTCCGCGACGGCAACGATCGCTATGAGGTCGTCGTGAACCCACGCTTCTCGGCCAAGCTCGTCTTCAAGAACGGCGAGTGCATCGAGAAGGGACTGCTTTTCGCGCCCCTGCCATGAGCCGATTCCGCTCCAACCCCGCCCCGCGCGCTCGGTTCTCCCTGACCGAGCCTCGGGGTCGGGCACACAGGCCACCCACCACTGCGGCGGCCCCGCGCGCGCACCTTGCTCGCGCGGGGCCTGCTTCGGTCCTGTCTGTACGATTGCGGCGTGCCTCGCCCAGTCTGCGTCCTGAATGTCGTCGCGCTGTCGCCGAACCTGATCGGCGACGCGACGCCGCGCATCCGCGCCTTCGCCCGCGGGTCGGGCGGCGTACGCACGCTCGTGCCGCCGCTCCCGGCGGTCACCTGCACGGCGCAGTCGACCATGCTCACGGGCCTCGCCCCGAGCGGTCACGGCGTCGTCGGCAACGGCTGGCACGACCGCGCGCTCGGCGAGGTGCACTTCTGGAAGCAATCGAACAGGCTCGTCGCGGGCGAGAAGGTCTGGGAGACGGCGCGGCGCATCGCGCCATCGTTCACGGCCGCCAACATCTGCTGGTGGTACGCCATGCATGCGTCGACCGACGCGATGCTGACGCCGCGCCCCGTCTACAAGGCGGACGGCCGCAAGATCCCCGATTGCCTCACCACGCCCGCCCCGCTGCGCGGCGAACTCCAGGCGAAGCTCGGCCAGTTCCCGCTGTTCCGCTTCTGGGGGCCGATGGCCGGGATCGAGTCGACCGACTGGATCGCGCTTGCCGCGATGCATCTCCTCGATTCGATGCGTCCGACGCTGTCGCTCGTCTACCTGCCGCACCTCGACTACGCGCTTCAGAAGGTCGGCCCCGACCATGCGTCGGTCCGCCAGGAGCTTCGCGAGGTCGACCGCGTGGTCGGTGGACTGATCGACCGCTGCGAGAAGCTCGGAGTGCAGCCGATCATCGTGAGCGAGTACGGGATCGTCCCCGTGCGCGACGCTGTCTGGCTCAATCGCGCGCTCCGCGACGCGGGCTACCTCACCGTGCGCAACGAGGATGGGCTCGAGATCCTCGATCTCGAGCACTCGCGCGCCTTCGCGGTCGTGGACCACCAGGTGGCGCATGTCTCCGTGCGCGACGCGGCCGATGTCGCGGCGGTCGAACGCATCCTCGCGAAGATCGACGGCGTCGAGCGCACCCTCTCGGGCGACGCACGACGCGCGGCGGGCCTCGACCATGCGCGCGCGGGCGACATCGTCTGCGTCAGCGCAGCCGACCGCTGGTTCGCCTACGGCTGGTGGCTGGACGACGCGAAGGCGCCGGACTACGCGCGCACTGTCGACATCCACCGCAAGCCGGGCTACGACCCGTGCGAGCTCTTCTACGACCCGAAGCTCCTCTGGCCCGCTGGCCGCGCCATGGCGAAGCTCGCGCTGCGCAAGCTCGGTTTCCGCGCGCTCCTCGATGTGATACCGCTCGACGCGTCGCTCGTGCGCGGCTCGCACGGGCGCGCCGAGCAGGCCGTCGGCTTCGACCCTGTCCTGATCGGCGATCTGCCCGATCCCTTCCTCGAGCAGACGCTCCCGATGGGCTGCGTCCGCGACGCCATCCTGGCGGCCTCGCTCGGCGGCGACCACGGGGCCGCAGTCGGCGCCGAGTTCTCAGCGCCAACGCGCGCGCTCCTCCGCGGAGGCCGTTGATGCGCGTCTTCTGGGTGTCGCTCGCGCTGCTCGCGCTGGCGGGCGGGTGGTTCGTCATCGACTCGCCCGCGCGGAAGAGCGAGCCTGCGGCCAGCCCTGCGCCTGCTCCTGCTCCCGCTCCCGCTCCTGCTCCCGCTCCCGCTCCTGCGCCTTCTCCAGAGGAGCGGACCGCTCCTGAGCCAACGACCGTGCCAGAGCCAACGGCGGCCGAGAGAGCGAGACCAGACGCACCGCCTGCCGTGGCGGCCGATCCGCTCGCGCTTGTGCTCCCGCCCGCTTCGGTGCATCCGCCACTCTCGACCGACACCCGTACACCCGCGGAAGTCACGCGCCGCATCGACGCACGCACGCTCGAGCTCGATGGCCGCTTCCGCATCGTCGGCAGCGGTGGCCAAGGCGACCCCTACCGCATCAACTGGGAACTGCTGACCTCGGCGGGCGTCTTCGTCGACCCTGCGCGCAACGCGCTCACGCCACCGCCGTGGGTGCGCGCGCTCGACGGCGTCTGGATCGAGATCTCCGCGTACTACTCGACCGCTGTGCGCGTCTCGTCGACGCAGAGCGTCCTCCTCACCCTGAACCGATGGGACGGCTGCTGCCTCGGGCTGCCGCCCACGCCGTTCGACGCGATCGACACCTCGCTCGCCGAGCCGCTCGAGCTGCGCGGCCTGCACCTCTTCCGCTTCGGCACCTTCCGCGGCAGGCTCGAGATAGAGCCCTTCACGGCAGGGCCCTATCTCCTCGGGCTCTACCGCCTCGAGGACGCGACCTTCGAGGCACGGTGACGCCGCATCGGGTTCTGAAGCACGCGCGCTACCCTACGCCCGTGCTCCGCATCGGTCCCGTCGAACTCGCATCGCGCCTTCTCCTCGCGCCGATAGCGGGCCACACAGACATCGCCTTCCGCGTCCTTTGCCGCGAGCAGGGCGGCGTCGGCGCCGCCTACACCGACCTCCTCAACTCGCGGGCGATCCTGAAGGAGACCTCGCGTACGCTCGATCTCGCGCGCACGAACGAGTCGGACCGCCCCTGCGGCATGCAGCTCTACGGCAACAGCGACGACCCTCTGCCAGAGGCGGCGGTCTGGGCCATCGACCACGGGGCCCAGATCATCGACATCAACATGGGATGCCCCGTCGACAAGGTGGCGAAGAAGAACGGCGGGAGCCTGCTTTTGCGAGACTGCGCCAACACCACGCGACTCGCCGAGCGGATCGTGCAGGCCGTCGAGCGCCACGCAGGGGGGCGCGTCCCCGTCACAGCCAAGATGCGTCTCGGCTGGGACCCAGAGCACATGGTCGCGCCGCATCTGGCTCGGCAGCTCGTGGACATCGGAATCTCCGCGGTCACCGTCCACGGGCGCTACACCGTCCAGTTCTTCTCCGGCAGCGCCGACTGGGGGGCGATCGCGCGGGTCGTCGAGGCTGTTCCCGAGATCCCCGTCATCGGCAACGGCGATGTGACCACGCCCGAGGACGCGCGCGACCTGATCGCAACCGCGGGCTGCGCCGGCGTCATGATCGGCCGCGGCGCGCTTCGGACGCCGTGGATCTTCCGCCAGGCTCATGCGCTTCTTGAACGCGGCGCGCCCTCTCCCGAGCCACGCCTCGCAGAGAAGCTCTCCGTCGTGCTCCGCCACCTCGAGCTCGCGGCCCACTACGACGGCGAGACCCGCGCCGCGACGAGGATGCGACAGCACATCTCGTGGTACGGAAAGTCGATGGGCCATGTGAAGCCGCTGAAGGAGGCGATCCGCACGGCGCCCGACCTCGCCACCATGGTGCGGGCGCTTGACGACGCCCGCGACCGCTTCGGGGCGCTCGAAGCCCCGGCAATCCCCGCTTCTAGGACTGCCCTCGGTGGTTCTGCGTGGGCAGAATCGGACGAATTTCCCAAACGGATTTGCCCTTAGGGTTGCTTGC
>JBIKTI010000153.1:0-6240 GCA_044348205.1 Phycisphaerales bacterium
GAGAACGCCATGAGAAGCCGCGGTTCATAGAAGAGGACATGCCCCAGACGCCCGCCGACGACCACGCCGATCACGCAGGATGTGACGAGGTCGCCGACCTGCCGTGCGTTCAGCGGGATACGGCCCGTGTTCGCGAGCCAGCGCATGATGAACCAGCCGATCGCGAAGCCCGCGAGATATGCCACGCCGTACCAGCGGGGGCCGATGCCCTCCGAGATCTCGAAGACGAAGGGATCGAGCGTGTGGACGATCGCCTCCGAGAGGATGCAGGGCGTGAAGGTCGCCGATGACATGCTGGGATGCTACGGCACACGGCCACGACGCGCGCGCGCCGTCCGCTACGCTAGCGCCATGCCGCATCAAGGCCCTCCTGAGTTTGCGCGCCCCGATCGACCGGGCGACCTCACGCCCTTCCTGAAGACGCTGCTCGCCGGCCGCACGCTGAGCGAGCAGGAGTCGAGGGCCGCGTTCGAGGCGATCGCCTCGGGCCATGCGCACGAGGCTGAGATGGGCGCGCTGCTCGCCCTGCTTGCAACGCGCATGCCGACCGTCGACGAGATCGTGGGAGCCGCGAGGGTGATGCGCGCGAATGTGACGCGCGTTCCCTGCAGGAGCGAACCGAGCGACATCGTCGACACGGCGGGAACAGGTGGCGCGCCGAAGAGCTTCAATGTCTCGACGCTCGCTGCCGTCGTCGCGGCGGCCGCGGGCGCGAAGGTCGCGAAGCACGGCAACCGTTCCCGCACGGGCCGCGGCTCCGCGGAGGTGCTCGAGCGCCTCGGCGTCGACATCAACGCGAGCCCCGAGGTGCAGGGCGCTTGTCTCGACGAGGCGAACATCTGCTTCTCGTTCGCTGTGCATCACCATCCCGCAGCGCGGCATGTGCTGCCCGTCCGCCGCGCGCTCGGTGTCCCCACGCTCTTCAACCTGCTCGGCCCGCTCACGAACCCCGCGGGCGCGGGGCGACAGGTGATGGGTGTCTACGCAGGGCACTTCGTGCATCCGATCGCGGAGGCGCTCGTGCGGCTCGGCTCGACGCATGCGCTCGTCGTCCATTCCGACGACGGCCTTGACGAGATATCGATCGCAGTGCCGACGCGCGTCGCGGAGGTCCGCAACGGCGCCGTCACGGACTGGACGATCGACCCGCGCAAGCTCGGACTCGAGCGTGCGGATCCACTCGAGCTTGCGCCGCACTCGCTCGACGAGGCCGCGACGCTCTTCATCAACATCCTCACGGGCGAGGAGCGCGGTGCGCGACGCGCGATGGTGCTCGTGAATGCCGCAGCCGCGATCTATGTGAGCGGAATCGCGGACTCGATCGAGACGGGCATCGGTCTCGCAGCGGAGGCGATCGACTTCGGCAAGGCGTTGATGACCTTCGAGGCGCTGCGCGATCGCTCGCACGGGAAGTAGCGGCCGACCCGCGTGTGAAAATCCTTCCTGCAGAAATGCGGTGAATCGGGATCTCGGTCTCCGATGGCTGTAGATTCGTCGCGCGTGTCGGATCGGACGATGCGCGGTGGATGGGGCGGGCGAACTCGAGGACAGCACGGGAAGGGGGGTGCCTTCGGAGTGCGTGCATGCACGCGCATCCGAGGCTGATGTCGCTGCATGCCACGGGAAACGAGACAACATCGGGAGAAGCAGCTGTGTGGCAGGCCATCCCTCGCCGCCGATGATCCGCGCTCCTTGCGCGGGCTTGCCGCACCCGCCACCTGTCTCTTCGCCTTGGCGCTGTGGATGGGAAGCGCAGGGAGCGTCGTGACAGGCTTCGCTGCTGTCGAGCGCGCCGTCTGCGCAGAAGAACTCGCGGAGCCATGCCTCGCCCTCGCCGCGCTGTGCGCGGGTTGCTGCGCGCTCTGCGCATCTCTCGGTGGAGGAGCGGGGCCACGGTCGAGAGTGCAGGTGACTGTGGCCACCGCGACACTCGCGCTCGCTGCAGTGCTGCTCGGCGCAGGGCTTCGCTTCGCGGAGACCGTGGCAGCCGCTGCACGGCCCGTGCTCGCATTGACCGACGAACGGCAGCTCGCGCGCATTGAGGCGACCCTGGTCGATCCGTTCATCGAGCGCAGCGGTTCGACCGACATCCTCGCGCGCCATCTCGCGCGGCCGCCGAAGTTCCAGGCCGTGGTCGAGGACATCGTCTTCGTCCACGAAGACGGGACGCGCAGCCGAACGCTCGACGCCGAATCGCGGCTCACGGTGTCGGCTACCGAGCGTCCGCCCGATCTCCTGATCGGCTCCCGACTCTCGATCGTGGGCTGGCTTCGGGGGCCGCCGACGCCGACGCTTCCTGGTTCCGAGCGCATCGGCGAGCATCTCGCGCTCGCGGGCATCGCGGGCGGGATCATGGTCGAATCGCTCGGAACGATCTCGACGATCGACGAGGCGACCGACGGCGCGCCGATGCGGTGGGCAGCGATGCGCCTCCGCTGCGTCGTGCGGAACGCGTTGCGCACGGGCCTTCTTGCGGGTGTGCCCGACGACGAGGAGTCGGGCGGCTGGGCCGTCCGCTCGATGCTCGTCGCGCTCGTCCTCGGGGATGTCGAGATCGGCTATCGCGCCATCGACGACTCGTTCCGTGCGGTCGGGCTCTCGCACATCCTCGCGATCTCGGGCTTCAACCTCGCTGTGCTCGGCTGGGTCGCAGCCACCGCAGCGCGCCTCGTCAGTCGAGACGAGCGCGTGCATGCCGTCGCCGTCGGCGTCGCCGCGCTGCTCGCACTCTGCCTCATGGCGCCCGCTGCGAGCGCCATCAGGTCTGCGCTCATGGCGATCGTCGGCGCCTGCGGGGCATCCTTCGGGCGCGCGTGGAACGGCGACGCGGTGCTGGCGCTGGCCGCGATCGCCATGCTGGCGACGGCTCCCTCGGACGCGACGAACGCGGGGTTCCAGCTCAGCTTCGCATGCGTGCTGGCGCTGAGGCATCTCTCGCCGATGGTCGCGTGGAGATGGCTGCGGTGGATGCCCGCGGACGACGCATCGCGCCTTCTCCCCGTGTGGATCGCGCTCGGTGGCACGCTTCTCTCGCGTGCGCTTGCCGCAGGACTCGCTGCATTCCTCACGAGCGTGCCGATCGTCCTCTGCCACTTCGGGACATTCCAGCCGTTCGGGGTGCTGCTGACGCTGCTCTGCTCGCCGCTCGCGACCTTGGCTCTCGTCATCGCCTATCCAAAGGCGGTGATCGGCGCGGTGTTCGTCGCATGGTTCCCCGATGCAACCGCTCCGATCGGACCCGTGCTGTGGCTGCCCGCGTGGCTGCAGGTCGACATCGTCGATCGTGCGATCCTGCTGGGCGCGGGCTCGTTTGCTCCAGGCGCGATCCACTGGCTCGCGGCGATCGTGATGCTCGTGGCGACTGCGGGGGCTCTGCTTGCCTCGGCGCGCATCGCGCGGTTCGCTTGCGCGGCGACAGCTGCGGCTGCGTGCGTGATCGGGCCCGTGGGTCGATCGGACGACGCGCTCAGAGGCTCTGGAAGCGTCGATGAAGTCGCGCTCCGGGTCACGATGTTCGCGGTCGGCGATGGAAGCGCCTACGCACTCGAGTCTGGCGGCGCGCTGGCGCTCTTCGACGCAGGCTCGAGCAGCCACGGGAGCATCGGAGGACGCGCACTGCTGCCGTGGGTGATCGCGCGGGGTGGACGCGTCGATGCGATCGTCGTGTCGCACCCGGACATCGACCACTTCAGCGCGGTCGCGGACCTCATTCGCCATGCGCATGTCGAATCGATTCATGTCCATGACTCGATCGTCGAGATCGCCGATGGGAACATCGCCGCAGCGGAACTGCTCGACGCCGCACGGCTGCACGGAACCAGGATCGTCGTCATCGGCGCGGGAGACCGCTTCACGGTCGGGTCTTCGGAGTGGACGGTGCTGTGGCCAGAGCGCGGGTGGCGCTCGCGCCGCGACAACGACCTCTCGCTCGTCGTCCGCGTCGAGGGCGCGCCCGACCACGGAGGCCGTCGCACGACGATCCTCCTGACAGGCGACATCGAGACGGAGCCCGCTGCGCTGCTCGCGGCGCGGGCGCGCGATGGCCTGGTCGATCTCCGCTGCGACCTGATGGAGCTTCCGCATCACGGAAGCTGGCGCGAGGCGATCGTGCCATTCGTCGCGGCTGCAGATCCAGCGGTCGTCCTGCAGTCGACCGCCTCGCGGAGATGGCGAAGCGACCGCTTCGCACCGCATCTCCTCGGGCGGCACAGGCTCGTCACCTGTCGCGATGGGACAGTGCAGGCCGTGATGCGACGCTGTGGCGGCGTCGAGCTCTTCGCGTGGGATCCCCATGCCAGCGGGAACTGGAGGCCTGTCGGTTCGGTCGCGCCGTTCGAGCGTCGTCCTCGTGGCGTCGGTCGACCACGCCGGCTCATGATTCGACGCTCCGCGGTGGTCTTGTCACGCGGGTCGTCAGCGCGTGCGAAGGAACATCGCACGGCGCAGCACGACGCGGTCACCCGCCGCGCCGTTTCCACCATCGGAGATGTCGACGACGAGTTCAGGGCGTTCCAAGGCGGAGCCCGACGGCGTCGAGGTCGAACGGAGCGTGAGGACACTCCTCCTCGTGGCGTGATCAAGCCTGACCCGTGCCCCGGCTCCATCGCCAATCGTCGCGACGACTTCGATGGCCGCGTCGGCGGGCGCAGGCTCGGCGAGCGAGACCTCGGCCGTGAAGACGAACGACGCGCGTGCAGCCACGAGCGCATCGGGAATCGCGAATCGGACGCGCATGCATCCATCGAGCGCGATCTCGCCGAGGCCAAGAAGGCTCTGGCCCGAGTCCTCGATCCTCGTCGACTCTTCAAGGGCGTATCGGAAACCATCAGACGGTGGCGCTGGAACTCGCATGTCGCATGCGGCGAGCGGATGCATGGCGTGTGGATCGAAGACGAGGGCGATCGGGGAGGATGCGATCGGCCGGGTGCCGTCCGGCTGGGAGGCGGCGACGAGCAGCGGGTCCGCGAGTCCGAAGATCCAGCCTCGATCGCCGTTGAACTCGAGGCCATCAGCCCTGACATGGGTTCCATCCGCGAGCCACATGAAGATGCCGCTCGCGACAGGCTCCCGCACCTGCGCGAACGCGATCGCCGCGACGCGCTCCGTGGGGATCCGACGGAGATCCGAGGTGTCGCCTGGCTGGTCGCGCGAGCCAGTCTGCGGCGATGCCTCGGACTCGGTCGCATCCTTCGCGGGCTCCCGCTCATCAGGCTTCCGCCGTGGCGAAGGGTCGAGAGCCTCAAGGAGGAGTTCGCTTCCGAGCGAATCGACGAACCCGGCGATTGCGTCGCCATTCAGGAGCAGAACCGTGTCCGCATCGGCGCGCGCGACGGCGCGGGCCTCTGCTCGAAAGCGGATCTCGGACAATCGATCGAGGTCGATGGGGATCGACCCGATCCAGCGGTGCTGCCACGATGCGCGCTCCCCATCGAAACGGAACTCTCCCGGCAGAAGCTGTCCGTCATCGAGAACGAGCGTGCCCGATGTGAGCTGCGTGAGGAAGGCCATGTCGCGCGGAAGCGTCGATCCGACGAGGCAGGCGACGACCTGGTCCCGCGCGATCCGTTCGCTGCCCGTCACGCCGGAGAGGATGAACGCATCGGCATCGAGCGCGGCAAGACGACCTGCACGCCACGATCCATCGCGAAGAAGGAGTTGCACGGAGATCGAACGGTCCGCCTCGGTCTCTTGCGACGAGGGGGAGACAGGCGGGACCTGTGCGTGGAGCCGCTCTGCCATGAGGAGCCCGTGCATCGTGGGCGCAAGAAGCAAGCCAGCGGTCACCGACCTTCCGACCATGAGAGAGGCTCGACGAACAAGAGAGGAAAGCAACGGGCGAACACGCGACGCCGTCGTCGTGAGCCGCGTGCGTGCATGAATGATGGTGGGGCGCATGGGAAGAGGAAGGCGACGACGGCTTCAGCGTTGAAAGATCGGGAGATAGCGCTTGGGCATCTGAAGGACGATCAACGCCATCGCGGTCCCGTACGCATCACCCTGAGGATCGGTCCAGGAGCCGTCCGCACCCTGCTTCGCAAGAAGCTCGTCGCGGATCGCAGGCCACCAGTCCTTCCATCTGTCGCCCCCCGCGAGATACATGGCCTGCACCGCGTAGTAGTGCCCGTAGAAGTAGTGCGGCTGGGAGAACCCTCCGCCGATGCCGGCGGCGTTGCCGCGTGGGAACGCGTGCTGACGAAGATAGTCGAGCCCACGCTCGATCGACTGGTCCTCGTAGACCCC
>JBIKTI010000154.1:0-6236 GCA_044348205.1 Phycisphaerales bacterium
GCACTCATGGGTTGTCGACTCCGACGATCCAAACCGTCCGACACGACACGCAGGGGTGCCCTTGGACGAAGTCCAAGGAACCGTTGACGCCAGCCGTCGACTCCGACACGAACCGTTCCGCAGACTCACGTCTGCGGGCACTCATGGGTTGTCGACTCCGACGATCCAAACCGTCCGACACGACACGCAGGGGTGCCCTTGGACGAAGTCCAAGGAACCGTTGACGCCAGCCGTCGACTCCGACACGAACCGTTCCGCAGACTCGCGTCTGCGGGCACTCATGGGTTGTCGTCTCCGACGATCCGAACCGCCCGACTCCCAAGTCTGGGGTGCCCGCATGCTTCAGCATGCGGAACGGATGACGCCAGCCGTCGACTCCCACGATCGTCGTTCCGTGGACTTCGTCCACGGGCACCCTTGGTCGTCGACTCTGACGAACTGAATCCTCCGACACGACAAGCACGGGTGCCCTTGGCCGAAGTCCAAGGAACGGTTGACGCCGGCCGTCGACTCCGATCATCGTCGTGACGAACGACGACCGCGGGACTGCGCGTGATGCGCGGTCCCGCGGTCGTCTGGTCTCTCTTCCCCGCTTCTCTCCCCACGGGGCTTCGTCGATCGCGTCGCACCGCTCCTACCGCGATGAGCCCGCAGGTTCGAGTGCCGCCTTGTTCAGGGTCTCCGCGATCTTGCTCAGGCCCTCGTCGAAGCGCCGCTCCTCGGTCAGGGTCTTCAGCAGCTCCGACGCGGCGGCCGTGTGGCCGAGCAGCGTCGCCCATGTCCGCGCGCAGCCGTAGCCCGCCATCTCGTCGTGCTCGAGCCGCTGCACCGCCGCGATCAGCGCGGCGTCGCGCACATGAGGGTCGATCTTGGCGCGCGAGGCGATCTCCGAGCAGTCCTCGAGGATTCCCTTCGATCCGTGCGTCTCGAGACGCTTCGGCTTGGCGCCGACCTCGCCGAAGACGCGCTCAAGCCTGGCGATGTGCTGCTTGGTCTCGTCGAGATGCGCGCGAAGCGCCTCCACGAGCTTCGGGCTCGAGGCGGCGCCTGCGAGGCGCGTGAGGATCGCCTGCGAGTGCGTCTCGCTGGCGTGGAGTTCGTGGAGCTGCTCGACGAGCAGGTCCTTGAGGGAATGCATGGTCGTTGGTGCCGCAGTGGGCATGCTTGTTCCTTTCGTTCGGTCGTGGGTTCTTTGGTCGTGGGTTCTTCGATCGTTCGTTGAACCGCTGCCCGGCCTGCGGAGCGCGCAGGCCGGGCAACGGCGTCCATCGTGGCGGGACACGCCGCGCGAGAGCACGCCTCAGCCCGAGACGGGCACGCGGCGCACGGCTGGCTTTGCATCTGTCCTGACCTCTGTCCTCATCTCGGGCCTGACCTCAGGCCTGACCTCGGACTTGACCTCGGACTTGACCTCGATGCGCTTGCCGCGCTGCCCTGGCTTCTTCGCGACATGCACGGTCACCACGCCGTTCTCGCTCTCGGCGTTCACGCGGTCCGGATCGATCGTCTCGGGAAGATCGATCACGCGGCGGAACGAGCCGAAGCGCCGCTCGCAGCGGTAGAAGTTCTCCTCCTCGATCTCGTCCTTGTCCTCCTTGCGCCCCGCGATCGACAGCAGTGTTCCCGTGATCGAGATGTCGATGTCACGGACGGGAATGCCCGGGACCTCCGTCCGCACCACGACCTCGTCGTCGGTCTCGCTCACATCGATCGGCGGAATCCACCCCTCGGCGCGCGGAGCGCCGCCGTTGGTGGCGGACATCGCGGCGAACGCCCTGCCGAGCATGCGCTCCATGGCGCGATCCATGTCGTCGCGCGGCCGCATCATTTCGTCGAAGAGAGGCATTCTGTTGAACAGCGTCAGATTCATGTCGTCGTCCTTTGCTTGTTGGTTCAGTGATTGCGAAGACCCGCGCGTCCCGCGCGCAGCGTCAGACTGGTGCGCGCGTTGGCGCCCCCGCAGTGCATCCGTCACGAATACGGATCGACCACGAGGCGGTCGTCGACACGACGGACCCCGGGCGCGAAGCCGACCACGCGGTCGATCGTGTCCTTCTCGACCCACGAACGAACGCGGCCGGTGAGCAGCACCACGCCGTCCTTGATGGTGATCCCGATGCGGCGCGCCTCGCGCTCTGCCTGGCGCTCGAGCGCATCCTCGATGTCGGTCTTGAGGCGCGTCGTGTCGACGGCCTTCGCCGCCACCGTGATCTGGTCGATGACGCCTCGCACGCCCGCGAGCCCGCGCACGACCCGCTCGGCATCTGCGCGCTGCGACCAGGTCTCCACCGCACCCTCGAGCGTGACGATGCCGAGCGAGACGGTCGACCTGATCTTCTCGTCGGGCACGAACGCATCCCACTCGAGCGCGTCACGCACGGCGCGGGCGATGTCCGTGTCTGTGCGTGCGCCGATGCCGGGCACCTTCACCTGCAGCTCGTCGACCACATCGAGCACGCCGTGCACGCGGTGCGCCGCCTCGCGCGCCGCGATCTTCTTGGCGTACACATTCACGCTTCCCGTGAGCGTCACGATGCCTTCCTTGACCTGCACGCCGACATCCGTCTCGTCGACGCGCGAGTCCCACTTGAGCTCGTTGAGCACATCGCCCTTGATCTGCGAGTCGCTCTTCACGATTGCCGTTGAAATTGCCATGTCCGTCCTCCGCTTGGTCGAGGTGGGTGGTGCGAGTCCGGTCCGTCCACCGTCATCCGGACCGCAGCCATTTGGCCATGAGCCCACCATCGCGGCCATGAGGATGGTTCCGCGATCGCCCGCATTCACCGCGACTCCTTCTCGCGCGGCCCTGTCGGGGAAGAGCGCGCAAGGCCGTGCAGAAGGCCTGCGCGACGCGTCGATGCCCGACACGCGGAGCCTTGCGCGCACATCGTCGATCGACCACCCGCTTCGAGGACGATTCCCGCAGGACTGCGTTCGGAGGCGCGCCCATACTTCCGCCGTGACCTGTGCGAAGGGCTTCGGTCGTTCCGATCGGCGTACAGGCTCGGCACCGTCCGACGGTTCCCTCCGGGGGGACCGCTGGACACCAGACGAGGAAGGAACATGGACACCATGAATCGCAGCGAACGCAGCACAGCCACGGGCATCGGCATCGGACTCGAGGACGCGCTCGAGAAGAGCCTTGAGAACACGCACGACCTCCAGCGCGAGCTCGACAAGCTCAAGGCGGACTTCCAGCGGCTCCGCACCGATGCCGCGACGCTCGGAACCGACTCCGTCCGAGCGGCCCGAGTCGGGCTCAACGAGGGAGTGCGCACCGCGGCGGCGCGCGGGCGCGAGGCGGCGGAGGCGGCGGAGAAGCGCATCGCCGAGCACCCGTTCCTCGCAGTCGGCGCAGGTCTCGCCCTCGGAATCCTGCTCGGAATGCGTCTCTCGCGCCGTTCGTGAAGGCGCGCCGCAGAGACTGAACTCAAGGAATCGAAGCTCCCCTCCACCTCGATGGACTTCCTCGACGACATCCTCTCCTCGGTCTCCTCCTCGGTCTCCCGCCGCATCGCCGTGGAAGGCCGACTGATGCAGCGACGCGCCCTTCGGGTCGTGTTCGCCTCGGGATTCGCGCTGGCGGCGGTGTGCCTGGCCTTCGCGGGCGCGCTCCTCGTGCTCCTTGCGCTCTATCTCCGCGTGGAGATCGACGCAGGGCCGATCACAGCGACGCTCTCGACCGCCGCGCTTGCGCTCGTCATCGCGCTTGCCGCCGCAGCGGGTGCGCGTGCGCTCATCGATCGGTGAGTTCGCGCGCACCCGCGGCGTGGAGATCGACGAGGATGATCCACCCGAGCGGCAGGATCGGCGCGGGCATGGCAGCCCGAGGCCAGTCGAGGTGTACCCCCGCGCCACAGGCGCTGCTGGGGTGTACCCCCGCGCCGAAGGCGCTGCTGAGGTGTACCCCCGCGCCACAGGCGCTGCTGGGGACGAATGCGCAGAGGATCGAGGCGAGGAGTGCCAGACGCGGCCAGGCCGTTCCGAAGCGGAGGATGCCGCCTCCGCAGGGGCGCCCTCTCCTGGAAGTCCGCGTCGGATGACGAGATGCGCAAGCTCGTGGCCCGCACCACGCCGCTCGAAATGCGGGTGATGAACGCGTTCTAGACGCCCATGGCGCAGCTTGCGACGCCCGCCAGCCACCGAAGGGTCGCGCCGATCCCGGTCGCCGCAGGGTCGTGCACGCGGACCCCGGGAGCGCGGCGTCGCGGCCAAGACCGCTCGCATGCCCCGTGACATGCCCCGTGACATGCCCCGTGACATGCCACGTCACCATGCCGCAGGCCAGCACCCCGACACCGTTCACGACCCCCGCGACCGCTCCACCGCTTTCGCCATGCTCGTGCAATCGGGAGACGGAATCGATTGAGGCGAACCGATTCGACCGAGTTGCGGGCGGATCGCCCACGCGCCCCCCCGTCTCCGCTACCGTGCCGCGCCATTCGATCCTTCCGACGGATCTCTCGCACGCAGCACCAACCAGATGGCACATTCAACCACTTCGCAAGGCGCCTCGAGCTCGACCTCAAGCTCGACCTCGAGCTCGACCTCAAGCTCGACCTCGACCTCGACTTCGACCTCGAGCGCTGCTTCCCCAAACTGCCTTGTGCGACGCACCGGGACGGGTGAAGGCGTGTTCGCCCTTCGCGCACTCTCGCAAGGCGATCGCATCCTCGAGATCGAGGGCGAACCTGTCCCCGCGCCGACGCGGCACTCGATCCAGCTCAACCTCGATCTCCACATCGAGTGCACCACCACGATCGGCGCGGACGAGATGCGCGTGCGCTTCCCGTGGCGCTTCCTCAACCACTGCTGCGATCCGAACGCGTCCGTCGTCGGTCGCACGCTCGTCGCGCGCCGCGCGATCGCGGCGGGCGAGGAGATCACCTTCGACTACACCACGACGGAGGCCGCGATGGCGGAGCCGTTCCGCTGCGGCTGCGGCGCGGCGCGATGCCTTGGCGAGGTGCGCGGCTTCCTCGCGCTCACGCCCGACGAGCAGCGGACGCGCGCGGGGTTCGTGGCGCCGCATCTCAAGGCGTTCCTCCCGAAACCGCAGGCATGACGACTCCTGCGGCGGCGCGCACGGTCCTCGACCTCTTCGACCGCGCCTGCGCGGCCGACAGGGATGCATGCGCGCTCGATGCACCAGGCGTCGCGCGGCTCTCCTACGGTGAACTCGACGAGCGCGCGCGCATGGTCGCGGCGTGCGTGGCGCCGTTCGCAGCGCGTGGCGCCGTCGTGGCCATCGCGCTGCCGCGCACGGACCCATGGCTCCACGCAGCGATCCTCGGCGTCATGCGCGCGGGCGCGGCCTATGTCGCCATCGACCCCGCGTTTCCCGCGCGGCAGGCTGCTGCGATCCTCGCAGACGCAGGCGCCGTCGCGCTGATCGCGACCGCTGCGCGCGCCGCTGAGCTTGCTGCGGCGGGCGCGAGAACGCCCCTCCTCGCGCCTGCGGATCTGGCCAGAGCTGCGCCTGCGGAGAGTGCGCATGCGGCGCGTCCCGACGACCTCGCGTATGTGATCTACACCTCGGGCACGACAGGAAAGCCCAAGGGCGTCGAGATCGAGCACCGATCGCTCCTCAACCTCGTCGCGGGCGACCTCGACGAGTTCCGCCTCGCGGCGGACGACCGCGTCGCGCAGGGTTCGAGCGCCAGCTACGACTCGAGCGTCGAGGAGATGTGGCTCGCGTGGGCCGCGGGCGCTGCCGTGGTCGTGATGGACGACGAGACCGCGCGGCTCGGCCCCGATCTCCTGCCGTGGCTCGTGCGCGAGCGGATCACCGTGCTCTGCCCCCCGCCGACGCTCCTGCGCACGCTCGGATCGAGCGACCCCGAACGCGCCCTGCCTGCGATTCGCCTCCTCTATGTGGGCGGCGAGGCGCTCGCCCCCGACCTCGCGGAACTCTGGTCGCGCGGGCGCAGGCTCGAGAACGGCTACGGCCCGACGGAATGCACCGTGACTTGCCTGCGCGCCACCGTGCGCGCGGGCGAACCCGTCACGATCGGCCGCGCGATTCCAGGCTCGTTCGCAGCGGTCGTCGATCCGGACGACGCAGATCTGCGCGAGATCACCGACGAAACGCACGGCGAGCTCGTCGTCGGCGGTGCGTCGCTTGCGCGCGGCTATCGCGGCCAACCCGAGACGACGGCGGCGCGCTTCATCGAGCATCCGACGCTCGGCCGCGTCTACCGCACGGGCGACCTCGTCCACCGCGATTCCCGCGGCGA
>JBIKTI010000155.1:0-6230 GCA_044348205.1 Phycisphaerales bacterium
TCGGCGTGTCGATCGTGATCTACCCGCTCTCGCTCATGCGCATGGCGATGAAGGCGGTCGACGAAGGCCTCGCGGCGCTTGCGAAGGACGGCGGCTTCGAGCCGTCGCTCGCGCGCATGCAGTCGCGCAAGGAGCTCTACGAACTGCTCTCCTACACGCCGGGCAAGGAGTGGGACTTCCCGCGCGGCTGAGCCCGTCAGATCCCGAACTGGACGAGCCCGCCGCTCGAGCTCGAGGTGGCGATCCAGTAGGCGACGATCGCGGCGAGCGCAAGCAGCGCCACGACGAGCACCCCGATCGCGACGCCGAGCCCGCGCCCCGACGCCGCTGGGAGCGCCGCAGGCAGGGGACGCACCGAGACGACCTCGTAGGCGCCCGTCCACCAGTTGGTCATGCGCACGCGCGGCACCGCGAGAAGAGCCGCGTCGGGCGGCGCCGCGGGGATCGCGACGGGCTCAGGCGCGCCGCGCATCGTGGTCGCGAGGAAGCGCGCCTCCTCGGAGCGGCCATCGTCGTTCTCCTCCGCGCCGCCCCGCATCGACGGAAGGTCCGCGGGCCGCACCGCCCAAGGGTCTCCGCCGAGAAGCGCGCGGTCGAGGTCGGCCATCATCTCATCGGCATTGGCGTAGCGGCGGTCGAAGTCGGCCATGGCGCGCCGCGCGATCCACTGGAGGCACGCGGGGCTCTTCTTGCGGAATCCGCTGAGGACGCCGTGGGCGGGGAAGGTGCCCTCGAGCACGAAGTACAGCACGGCGCCCGCGCCGTAGAGGTCGAAGCGCGCCGCGTCGACCTCGGACACGCGCGCGCCGCGCAGCGCCTGGCGCACGAGCTCGGGGTCGCGGAAGTACTCGGTGCCGTGCGTGGTCAGCGTCATGTGCGACGCGAGCGGCGTCACGAGCCCGAGGTCGACGAGCGTGGCGCGGCCTTCGTGCACGATCGCGTTCTCAGGCTTGATGTCCTTGTGCCACAGGCCCGACGCGTGCCAGTCGCGCAGCGTGGCGACGATGTCGCGCACGAGCGAGGCGACGAGAACGATCCGCTCGGTGTCGAGGCTCTCGGCGCCGAGTTCGCCCGCAGCCTCGTGCATGCTCCGCACGAAGCGCCCGAGGTCGAGCCCCTCGTAATAGCGCATCACATACCAGAAGCGCCGCTCGGCGGCCTCATGGTCGAGGACGAGCCCGAGCTTGCGCGCGGCGTCGAGCGAGCGGCCTTCTCGCACCATGTCGGCGGCGTGCGTGCCGTCGTCGAAGTCGAAGCTCTTGATCACGACCGCGCCCGAGGCGAGGCCGATGCGGCGGCGCGTGCGCGCGTCGGGTTCGGCCACGAAGAGCCGCGCCCCCGAGCCGCCGCGCGCGAGCTCGCGGAGGATCTCGTAGCCTTCGAACCCCGCGCCCGCGCCGCGCCCGTCCGCGGGCCTCGACATCGCGGCGGGAAGCCCCCGCCGCACATGGCGGACGAGCGCGCCGAAGCCGACGAGCTCGAGCGGCCGCACGACGATCGCGCTCAGGAGGGCGAGGACCGCGGTGCGCGCCTCGCGGCCCGCCGAGACGAGTGCGTCGAGCGCCTCCGAGGGCTTGAGGACCACGAGCCGCGCAAGCGCGATGGGAAGGAGCGCCACCGCCACGACGAGCCCGCCGATCACGCGCACGAGGTCGCCGCCGAGCTTCGAGAGCGTCCGCCCGATGTGCGTCAGGAGCGTGGCCGTCGCGACGCCGACTCTGCCGAGGACGATGCCCGCTGCGACAAGCGTCACCGCCGCAGCGATGACGCCAAGGAAGAGAAGGATCCACTCAATGCCCTGCATCGGCCTTTCCAGGGCGCTGCGCATCGCCGTGGCCGCGCGCAGCCGAGTCCTTCGCAGCCGAGTCCTTCGCAGCCGAGGCCTTCGCAGCCGAGGCCCGCTGCACGAGGTCGCGCGCCACGAGCTCCTCCTGCACGCGCCAGATCTCGCCGAGCGCCTCGTCGAACGCAGCGTCGTCGGCTGCGAGCCCAGCGCGGCTCGGCTCCGAGCGCTCGTCGTCGGTGTAGCTCCATTGCTCGATCGCGACGGCGAGCTCCTCGCGCAAGGCCTCCCGCACCCGCTGGCAGTGGCGCGTGACAGTGGGCTCGCTCACGCCGAGGAGGAGGCCGATCTCGCGCCCTTGCTTCGACTCGAGGACGCGCATGCGGTAGGCCTCGAAGTGGACGAAGTCGGAGCGCCTCTGCGCGGCGCGGATGGCGGCGTGGATCTTCGCGCAGAGGATGCGGCGCTCGTACTCCGCGTCGGGCGCGGGCTCGCGCGACTGGCCCATCCACGAGTCGTCGAGGCTGGCGCCGCGCTTGCCGCCGCCGCGCTTCTGCGCATAGCGGCGGTCCATCTCGTCGCCGAGGACATGGCGGGCGATCGCGAGGAGCCAGGTCGAGAAGCGCACGCCGCGCTGCGGGTCGAAGCGCTCGATCGAGTCCGAGAGCGCGGCAAGCGTGTCCTGCGTGAGGTCGCGCAGCGTCTCCTCGCCGAGCCTTCCGTTGCCCCAGCGCGCCAGCATTCCGCGCACCACGGGGCCGAAGGCCTGCCAGAGCTCGAACCACGCGCGCTCGTCGCGCGCGCGCAGCCGTCGGAGGAAGCTCGTGTCGACCTGATGCATGGGCGCGATTGTGGTCATGGCCGCGGCGGTTGGGAGCGCCTGCGGCATGGTTTCACGGCAAGATTCCACAGAAAGCGGCGCTCACGGCGTGGCGGCGTCCTTCTCGACCTTCGGCTTGCGGGGCGCCTTGGGGGAGGTCTTCGGCGACAGCAGCTCGTACTCGAACCCGCCCTTCTTCCCGAGTCGGCGCCATGACAGCACGAGTTCGCGCGGTTCGAGCCCGCGCGTCGTCACCACGGCGGGGGTCGGCGGCGGAAGGTCGGAGGCGTTCGGCCCCGTCTTCCTGCGCGCGTCCTTTGCGGGGATCAGGTCAAACACGGGCTTCGCCTCGGAAAGGGCGTCCTGCGGGATGTCGAGGACCTCGTCGTCCGCCTCGATCCGCTCCGTGCGGCCGTGCACGGTCACCTCGATCGCGAAGCGGCGCTCGCGGAGCTCGGACACGAGCTCCTCGATGGTCGTGACCGAGACGCCCTCGTTCGAGAGGAGGGCGAGTCCTTCCGCGAGGAAGGTGATGCGCATCGCCGCGACGCCGAACGCGGACGGAACCATCTCCTTCGCCCACGCCTTCCAGGCCTTCTCGAAAGACGCGACATCGGCCGTCCCGAAGGCCTGCACGAAGGCGCGGTCGCTGGGCGTTCCATCTTGCAGGAGCCGCAGATACGCGTCGAATGGCCGCTGGTAGCGCCCGCCCTCTGCCCAGCCGAGGAACTGCACCATCGACCACGCTTGCAGGTACTGCACGCCCGCACTTCCCGTGCGGACATTGGCGTTCCACTGGTCGGTGGTCATGGTGAGCATGCGGAGGAAGTCGACCGTCGTGCCGAGGTCGATGGCTTCCTTCACGCCCGTCACGGCGCGGGGGCTCGCCTGCCCGACGATCACGCGTCCGTCGACCACGATCGACTCGCCGAAGAACTCCGCGAGGCCCTCGTTGACCCAGATGGGAAGGCGCCCTGCGAAGCGGCTGTACGCGAACTGGTGGAATCCCTCGTGCTGGATGACATGGAAGACGCGCGTCTGCGGCAGGCTCTCGACGAAGAAGGCGAGCGCCGCTCCACGCGGCGTGACGAAGAACATGCCGCCGCTGCCCGTCGCGTCTATGCCGTAGGTCGTGCGCATCACTGCGAGGTAGTCGGCCTCACTCGCGAACATGAGGACGAACGGAATCTCGGGCGTCTGCTGGGGGATGCCCGCCAGTCGGCGCGCGTACTCCTCGCGCATGAGGTCGAGGTGCCTGCCGTAGAGGCGCGTCTCCTCGGGCGAGAGGTCGCTGAGGATGCGGTAGTGCTTCGAGCGCTGTTCGCCGCCTGCACGCTGGTACCACTCGCCTGTCGCCCGCTCGGGCGAAGGCGGCTCATTGGCAGATTGGGCAGTCACAGAGGCCGCTGCGGCCGAGGCTGGTGCGGGGCTCGTTGCCAGCCCCGCAGCAAGCGCGACCAGGGTGGCGAGGCTCGAGAGTGGTCGCACGGTGGGGCGTCGAGGCATCTGCGTCGTTTCCGATGGGCCACCGGGGCGGGGGCGGCACGGGGAGGTTCACGGGCAGGGAAGGTACGCCCGAATCGTGCCGCGATCGGCATGGAAGTGGGGCGATCCGCTGCGAAACAGGCCTCTCTGGCGCCTTTGACGGGAGGGCAGGGGCTGCGGCTGCGGTGACTGGCCCGTAGGCTCAAGCGGCGCGAGTTTGAGTCGCGCAGACCTCTCCCGACAGCCTATAAGCGGGGTCAGTTCGACGCGTAAGCCTCGACCGCGATGGACTTTGCCTCCACGCCACCAATTTCCACCAAATTTCCTGCTCTTCCCTCGCCTCACCCCGATTCCTGAGTGAGAATGGGCAGGTCGATTCAATTCGACCGCGGGCGACTTAGGGACCGCTCGCGATTCGCAAGTCTTCGGGTTGAGGGACCTGAAGACGGGCGGAGGTAAAAAGGGACGGCGATCCGGCTCTAGACCGGAAAGCCCGTGAACGGCGGAAAGGGAACCTGCCGCTCACACGCACGCGCTCGAGGACGCTCGGGCGCGTTGCTTTTTTTGGGGCGGTCGAGTGGTTTGAGCGGTCGCAGCTGCGGCTGCTCCCTCTGGGGCTGCTGGCGTGGTTTGAGCGGTCGCAGCTGCGGCTGCTCCCTCTGGTGCTGCTGGCGTGGTTTGAGCGGTCGCAGCTGCGGCTGCTCCCTCTGGTGCTGCTGGCGTGGGTGGATTTTTCCACTCTGGCGATGAGAGTCGTGCGACACAACACGCACGGGTGCCCTTGGACGAAGTCCAAGGAACGGATGACATCAGCCGTCGACTCCGACGATCCCAATCGCGCGACACGAAAGTCAGGGGTGCCCGCATGCTTCAGCATGCGGAACGGATGGTGTCAGCCGTCGACTCCGACGATCGTCGTTCCGCGGACATCGTCCACGGGCACCCTTGGTCGTCGTAGCACCAAAGGGAGCGGCCGCAGCGGCGACCGCTCAAACCACGGGTGCCCTTGGACGAAGTCCAAGGAACGGATGACATCGGCCGTCGACTCCGACACGAACGGTTCCGCAGACTTCGTCTGCGGGCACTCATGGCTTGCCGACTCCACACAACCGTGATCCACGCCAGAGGGAGCGGCCGCAGCCGCGACCGCTCAAACCACGGGTGCCCTTGGACGAAGTCCAAGGAACGGATGACATCGGCCGTCGACTCCGACGATCGAAACGCGCCACGCCCGTCAATCGGCCACGCGACGGAAGCGGTACGGGCCCTTGGTGGCGCCCCAAACCTGCTTGCCCTCCGCGTCGAAGCCACGATCCCAGGTGTCGAGGCCGGGCTCGTTGAGCACCACCTCGCTCGTCGCATAGCGCGCACCTCGCAGCGAACTCTCGCAGTCGCGCTCGTTCGTGGAGCCGATCCACGCATCGCCCGCGCGCTCGAGCACGATCGAGCACCCGTCGCGAAGCGCCAGCGACCCGGGTGAATCGGCGTCGAAGCGCGATGGGTCGCGCCACGCGCCCACGCGCTCGGCGGGGTTCTCCAACTCGTACACGAGGCTCTCGACGGTCCCATCTCCGCGGTCGACGAGCCTGTAGACCCGCTGCCGATACGGCTTGTCGAGCGCCGTCGCCATGGCCTGCTCGACATAGATCCACGGACCGTCCGTCCGTGATGCCCAGATCTGCGCCATGTGCAGCCGCACATCGAGGAACTCGGGGTCTTCCTTCGCCTGCGCCTCGCTTGAGAACGAGCCTGTCAGGCGCCGCGCGACCTCCGGGATCGCGCTCGGCCGTTCAGGCCGCTTCGCGACGGCCGTACACGCCGTCTGCAGGCTGGCGATGGGAAGAAGCAGGGCGATCGCGATGAGCGGGCGGAGAAGGCTTCGGAGGGGCATCGACCCACTGTAACTCCGCCATCACCGCCCCCGCCGCTTGTGTAGACTCTCCGCCTTCCCTTGCGGCATTTTTGCCGCCCGCCCGCTTTGCTGGAGAGCCCACGATGAGCACCGCATCCGCCCCGTCCCCGAAGCCAGTCGACACCCGCGGCCTCGCAGGCCAGACCGTCGGCGACACCTCGATCTGCGCCGTCACCCAGACAGAGCTCATCTACCGCGGCTACGAGATCGCCGATCTCGCCGAGAACGCG
>JBIKTI010000156.1:0-6225 GCA_044348205.1 Phycisphaerales bacterium
GAGTCGACTCCCACATCATCCGTTCCGCAGACTGCGTCCAGGCTCCGCCCGGACTCCGTCTGACGGGCACTCATGGTTTCGGACTCCGCTGCGTGGATCACGCTTGTCGGAGTCGGCACGCCATGAGTGCCCGCAGACGAAGTCTGCGGAACGACAACCGTCGGAGTCGACGGCTGGCATCATCCGTTCCGCATGCTGAAGCATGCGGGCACCCATGACTTCGGTCCCGCCAGAGGGAGCGGCCGTAGCCGCGACCGCTCAATCCTCGGGCGCGGCGAGGCTGCGCGTTCGACTCGCGGTCACCCCGCGCGCCAGAGGCGCACGAGGTCTGTGATCGACAGCGACTCCGGCCGCGCTGTCGGGTCGATCCCGTCGGGCCAGCTGCGGGCGCGGCCGAGGATTGCGCCGAGCTGCTTGCGGCGCTTCGAGAAGAGCGTGTGCACGAACGCGCCGAAGGCCTCGGCTTCTTCGGGCGCGAGCGCGGGCGTCGCGCGCGGGCGCAGCGCGAGCATCGCGCTCGTCACCTCGGGCGACGGCCAGAAGCAGCCTGGCGAGAGCACCGCGATCTGCTCGACTTCGCAGAACGCCTGCACGATGATCGTGAGCGGACCATACTCGCCCGACCCTGGCGCCGCGCGCAGGCGGTCGCCGACTTCGCGCTGGATCGTGACGAACTGGCCGCGGCACGCGGGGATCGTGGCGCAGATCGCCATGACAGGGCTCGCGGCCTGATAGGGGAGGTTCGCGACGAGGGTGAACGGCCGCGCGCCGATCTTCGCGAGCGCTTCCGCGTTGAGCGCGCGCTTGCCGTCGAGGCAGTCGCCTTCGACGAGCGTGAAGCGTGGGTTCGATGCGAAGTGCTCGCGCAGGTGCGCGGCGAGGTCGCGGTCGAGCTCGATCGCGATGAGTTCGGCTCCGCGCGCGAGGATCTCCTCGCTCATCGTCCCCGTGCCCGGGCCGATCTCGAGGACGAGCGATCCTTCGCCAACGCCGCTCGCGTCGACGAGCTTCCTGAGGAGGTTTTGGTCGACGAGGAAGTTCTGCCCGAAGCGATGCTTCGGCGAGAGCCCTCGCGCGAGAAGGATCGCCTTGATGTCGGACTGGGTCTGCACGGTGAGAGGATACGGAACCCACGGGTGCCCGGGGACGCAGTCCCCGGAACACGAAGCGTGGGAGTCGACGGCTGACATCATCCGTTCCGCATGCTGAAGCATGCGGGCACCCCTGATGGGCGACTCTGACGCGCGTCATCCACACCAGAGGAAGCCGCCGCAGCGGCGACCGCTCAAATCACAACCGCTCAAATCACGACCAGCTCGACAGCAGGATCGAGAGATCCGCGGCGTTCACGATGCCGTCGGCGTTGATGTCGCCGAGGCCTGCCGTGCCCCAGTTCGAGAGCAGGATCGAGAGATCGGCCGCGTTCACGGCGCCGTCGCCGTTCAGGTCGGCGGGGCTGCCCGTCGAGAGCGTGATCGTGGCGGTGTCCATCGCGACGGGCGCGCTCTTTCCAGCCTCGACCCACGCGTCGTAGGCAATCTGCCCCGTGTCGTTCGTGACATTCGCATCGCGCAGGAACTCGATGTACTCGCGCGTCGTGGTCTGGTAGTAGAGCGTCACCGTCGCGGCGACCGCGCCCGCGGGGATCGGATAGTTCGTGTCATCCCAGTGCTGGCCGTCGGCGTAGGAATATCCGACCGCGCCCGACCCGATCGCGTTGAACGCGGCGTTGGTGAAGCCGCGCGGCGGAATGCGGTTGTCGAAGAAGACCTTGTTCGCGAGCGCGAGGTGGAACCCTGGCCCCGAGGGAATGCCCGTGAGCTTCGAGATTGCCTGCGTGATCCCGTGCTTCGCCTGGTAGACCTTGGTGTCCTTCGCCGCGAGCGTGGCCGTCTTGCTGTCGTACGCGCCGCGCTCTGCGATCACGGCGCCCTTCGCGTCCTTGAACTTCACATTGAGCCACATGCGGCGGCCCTCGGGGTAGCCCGACGGCAGCTTGTGACCCGACTCGTTGGTCACGCGCACGCGCAGCGCGGAACCCTTCTGCGAGAGCATCATGTCGCTCGCGGCCTGCAGCATGGAGATCGTGCGCGCGGACGCCTCGTCGATGCGCTCCTGCGTGAGGCCGATGCCATCGGCTTCCTCTGGCCCCATGATGTTGCGGATCGCCTGCACGACCCAGGTGTTCGCGCCCGCGAAGGAGTGCTGCGGCATGTCGGGCCGCTCGAACCACGGGTCGCCGAACTCCGAGAAGCGGCAGCCGCCCGCGATGACCTTCGGCATGTGGCAGTCCTGGCAGCTCGAGACGATGCCGTCGGGGTCGTTGCCGCCGAAGCGCCCGTCGGCGTAGGCGACGCCGTTCGGGAACGCGCTGTGCAGCCACTCGCTGTAGGTGCGCTGCTCGGGGTACATGTCCATCGGATCCTGCGTCGGGTGCGGTGAACCCAGGGCGTTCAGCACATACTCGCCCTTCTTGTTCTTCGAGTAGAGCGGATTGCTCACATCGTGGCAGGTGCCGCAGAACTCGCTCGTGCGGTGATAGGGCGAGGTGATGAGCTTGGTCTCGCTGCCGTGGAGGTTGAGCGGCACATCGTCGAAGGGGCCACGGCGGTTGTCGTCGGGGTCGATGATGTAGCGCGCGTTGCCCGCTCCCTCGGGGATCAGGCCCTGCTTCTGCAGCGCGCTGATGATGGGGACATCGGGCTCCGCGGGGTCGCCCGGGTAGCCGATGGCGCTTCCTTCGCCGAGCACGGGGTTCACGGCGCGGTGGCAGAAGTGGCAGTTGATGCCGTCGAAGTCGTCGGGGACGAAGTTCTCCGTCGTGCCAGTCGAGGAGCGTCCGCCGAGCCAGGCGCCTGGGGCGTGGCAGCGGATGCAGGTCTCGCCGCCGACATTCGCATCCTGGTTCGCGATCGCAAGCGCCGCGTGCCAGATCGGGTCGCGCGCGCTCTGCGCCATCAGGCTCGCCACCCAGGTGTCGTAGGGCGCGACCTCGACGCCGTACTCCGAGTGGCAGAAGGTGCAGTTCATCGCGGGCACGATCGGGATGAGCGTCTGCTCGTTGGGGTCTGGCTGCGTGCCCGGCTGGAAGAAGTCCGCGATCGTGCTCGGCACCTGCGTCTGCCCGCCGCCACGCGCGCTCGAGGAGTTCGTGATGAGCGCGACGATGGCGATCGCTCCGCCGACGCCTGCGACGGCGAGCACCCCACGCACGGCAACGCCGCGACGCGCCGAACGGGTTCGGGCGGGCTCGGACGAGAAACGCGTGGTGGGGACTCGCTTGTGCATGCCTCTCGCTCTCGTGACGGACTGTCGTGATGGACTCCGCGCGGCGACGCGGTCGGTTCGCAGCGGGGACGGCTGCGTTTCCCGAAAAACCCAAACGCGCCGCGATTCCTCGCAGTTGCCCAGGCAGATGAACCCCAAGCGTACGATCGGCTCGGCGCGGGTCAAGGTTTGCGACAAGGTTCGCGGGGAACACAAGTGGATTCGTTCTCCTGCGGGTGCGTTTGACTGTGCGAGCGCCCTATCGGACGGGCGGTACACTCCGCGCCATGACGATCGTTGCGACCGCGATAAACCGACCAGGGGCCGGAGCCGAGCGCCGGACCACGCGTGTGATCGCCGCCGCCTTGTCGGTGATCGCCTCTCTGGGCCTCGCCTCGTGCGCGAGCGACCCGGGCGGCCCAGCGCTGCTCAGCGTGCCAGGCGACCGCTACGCACAGGCGTTCGAGGCCGCGTGCGAGGCTGCGCGCGCCGAGGGACTCGTCCCCGAGGTCGTCGACCGCCGTGCAGGCACCATCGAGACGGCGCCGCGGTTCGGCGGCTCGCTCGTAGAGCCGTGGACCTGGGGTGAGGGCACACCCGCAGACATCCTCGGGGGAACCTTCGGCTTCGAGCGTCGCCGCGCGCGCTTCGAGTTCGTGCCCGCTGGTTTCCGCCCTTCAGGTCTTGAGTCTGGACTGCAGTCGACCACGCCGCTCGTCGGGCCAGTGCTTCCTGGCTCCGAGCGCGGCGTCGGCTCCGACATCGAGGCGTATGCCGCTGGCGCGCGGGATGCAGCGTCAGACGGCAGCGCAGAGCGGTCGGTCGATGCGAAGGGCGCTCTCGAGGTGCGCGTCGCGGTGTCTGTCGAGCGGCAGTTCCGCCCCGGGTACCAAGGCTCCGCCTACACGCGGGCGCTCGGCAGCTTCTGGCGAGACACGGCGGTGCCCGACGACGGCTCGCTTCCGCGCGACCGCTCGCTGTGGACGCCCGTCGCGCGCGACGAGCGCCTCGAGCGCGCGCTGCTCGAGCGCTTGCGCGTGGCGCTCGAGGGCGCGAACGCAGCGCAGGACGCTCAGGCGATGCGCGGGTCGACGAACCGGTAGAGCACATCGACCGCGAGGTTGAAGACGACCATCAGCGTCGAGTAGACGAGCACCACGCCCATCACGAGCGTGATGTCCTTGCCGAGCACGCCGTCGACGAAGTGCTGGCCGACGCCTGGAACCGCGAACACCTTCTCGACCACGAACGAGCCCGTGAGCGCGATGGCGGTCGCGGGCCCGAGGTAGGAGAGCACGGGGAGGAACGCGTTCTTGAGCGCGTGCTTGAACGCGACCTTCCAGCGCGGCAGCCCCTTCGCGCGCGCGGTGCGGATGTGGTCGGCGCCCATCTCCTCGATCATGCCGAAGCGGACGAGGCGCGAGATGTACGCCGCGAACGGAAGCGACAGCGTGAGCGCGGGGAGGACGACATACGAGACTCCGCCCCAGCCGCCGACGGGGAACGCGCCGAGCTGCACAGCGAAGAGCATGAGGAGCGCGCTGCCGATGACGAAGCTCGGAAGGCTGATGCCGATGATGGCGACGAGCTGGGTGAGGAAGTCCGCGGTGCTTCCGGGCTTGAGGCCGCCGACCACTCCCGCGAAGACGCCGATCGCGACGGCGAGGAGCATCGCAGAGAGCCCGAGCGTGATCGAGACGGGAAGTCCCGTCGCGAGGATCTCGTTCACGCTCCAGTCGGGCTGCTTGAGCGACGGGCCGAGGTCGAAGACGGGTGGGCGCAGGTCCGCGGGGAGATCGGCGGGCACATCGTCGCGACCGAGGAGCCACGCCACGCCGCTCGCCTTGCCGAGGTAGTCGAAGTAGAACGCGACGGGGTCGTCGAGCTTGTACTGCTTCTTCATCGCCTCGACGATCTCTGCGGGCGGGCGGCGGCCCTCCGGGTTCTCGAGCGGGCTGCCGGGCACGCTCCATGCGAGGATGAAGGTGAGCGTGTAGACCGCAAGCACGATGAAGGGGAGCTGCAGCAGGCGCCGCCCCACGAGACCTGCGACGGAAGTCGGCTGCGTGCTCATGGCAGGCCGTCCTTCGCGGAGGGCGCCTTCGCTCCGCGTCCGCGGCCGCCTTCGGCCTTCGCGCGGCGCTCGCGCGGGCCGAGCGTCGAGAGATCCTGTTCGAGGCGCGGGTGATCTGTCATGCCCGCCGTCTCGACGGGGTCGTAGCCGTAGACGGAGACATAGTTGCAGAGGGGCAGCATCGGCACCTCCACCGTGAAGAGCCAGCGCTCGCACTCCGCGAGCCTCTCGAGTCGCCGCGCGGGGTCTGTCTCCGCGTTCGCCTCTGCGAGCATGCGGTCGAACTCAGGGTTCGCGTAGCCGCGGTCGTTGTTGCCGTTGTCGCTCAGCTGGAGGTCGAGCCAGGTGGTCGGGTCGCCGTAGTCGCCGTACCAACCGCCACGCGCGATCATGAAGTTCCCCTTCTTGAGATCCTCCTTGTAGAGCTTCGAGTCCTTGCCGCGACATTCGGCGGCGACGCGAAGCTCGCGCTTCCACATGTCGCGCATGGCGAGCGCGAGGTTCTGGTAGCGCGGGCTCGAGGTCGAGTAGAGGATGTCGACGGTGGGGAACTTCACGCCGTTCGCGTCCTCGACGATGCCGTCGCCGTTGCGATCCTCCCAGCCCGCCGCCTTCAGCTCCGCGCGCGCGCGCTCGGGGTCGTAGCCGAGGCCGTCGACGCGCGGGTAGCCGGGGATCGAGTCGTGCGGCACGAGCGTGGAGGCCACGCGCTCGCCGAGGCGCGTGACACGGTCGACGAGGGTCTGCTTGTCGACGGCCAGCGCGAACGCGCGGCGCACGCGGGCATCGTGGAACGGGTTCGCCCTGTCGCCTGGCAGCGCGGGGCGGCAGTTGAAGCTGAAGAAGTCCGTGCCGAAGGCGTTGAAGCCGCGCACATTGCGCCG
>JBIKTI010000010.1:0-17708 GCA_044348205.1 Phycisphaerales bacterium
TACGTGAACCCAGAGGGACCCGATGGCAAGCCCGATCCGCTTGCCTCTGCCCACGACATCCGCGAGACCTTCAAGCGCATGGCGATGAACGACGAGGAGACCGTCGCCCTGATCGCGGGCGGCCACACCTTCGGTAAGACGCACGGCGCGGCCGATCCGTCGAAGTATGTCGGCGTCGACCCGGAAGGGGCGCCGCTTCAGGAAATGGGGCTTGGCTGGAAGAACTCGTTCGGCTCGGGGAACGGTGCTGCGACGATCACGAGTGGCCTTGAGGGCGCGTGGACGCCCGATCCGACGAAGTGGGACAACGGCTACTTCGACACGCTGTTCGGGAACGAATGGGAACTGACGAAGAGCCCCGCGGGCGCCCACCAGTGGACGCCGAAGGGTGCTTCGGTGACGGCGCCCGCCGCGCACGATGCGTCGAAGCGCGAGACGGTCATCATGCTGACGACCGACCTCGCGTTGCGCATGGACCCCGCGTACGAGAAGGTGTCGCGCAAGTTCCACAAGGATCCGAAGGCGTTCGCCGACGCGTTCGCGCGCGCGTGGTTCAAGCTCACGCACCGCGACATGGGCCCGCGCACGCGCTATCTCGGCGCGCTCGTCCCGAAGGAAGAGCTGATCTGGCAGGATCCGCTTCCCGCGGTCACGCATGAGCTCGTCAACGCAGCCGATGTCACCGCGCTCAAGGCGAAGGTGCTCGCATCTGGCCTCAGCGTGTCGCAGCTCGTCGTCACGGCGTGGGCGTCGGCGTCGACCTTCCGCGGCACCGACAAGCGCGGTGGTGCGAACGGCGCGCGCATTCGCCTCGCGCCGCAGAAGGACTGGGCGGTCAACAATCCAGCCGGCCTCGCGATCGTGCTTGCCGCGCTCGAGAAGATCCGCGCTGAGTTCAACGCCGCTGGCGGCAAGAAGCAGATCTCGCTCGCGGACCTCATCGTGCTCGCGGGTTGCGCGGGCGTCGAGAAGGCCGCGAAGGACGCGGGCGTCACGGTTTCCGTGCCGTTCACGCCGGGCCGCACCGACGCGACCGCCGAAGCGACCGATGTCGAGAGCTTCAAGTATCTCCAGCCCGCGGCCGATGGCTTCCGCAACTACCTCGCGCACAGCCTGCCGCGTCGCGCAGAGCACCTGCTCGTCGACAAGGCCGACTTCCTCACGCTCACCGCGCCCGAGATGACGGTGCTCGTCGGCGGCATGCGCGCGCTGGGTGCCAACTTCGACGGCTCGCAGCTCGGCGTCTTCACGAAGACCCCGGGCAAGCTCACGAACGACTTCTTCATCGAGGTGCTCGACATCGGCACAGAGTGGACGCCTGCGTCGGCGGACGAGGAGCTGTTCAACGGCCGCTGCCGCAAGTCGGGTCAGGCGAAGTGGACGGCGACGCGCGTCGACCTCGCGTTCGGCTCGAACTCGCAGCTCCGCGCGCTGAGCGAGGTGTACGCCTCGGCCGACGCGCATGGGAAGTTCGTGTGCGACTTCGTGTCGGCGTGGGCGAAGGTGATGAACCTCGACCGCTTTGATCTGGGCTGATGTGGCGCTTGGCTTGATTCTGCGGGCTTCGAGCCTGCGGGTTTCGATCATGAACGCGCGCCCCGGTGTTTGCCGGGGCGCGCGCGTTTTTCACTGGTCAAGCGAGGCGTCGTGTGCTTCCACTGGTGCCAGTTAGCGCGCCGCTGCGAGGTGCTGCGTGAGCGCCTCGCGTGCGGGGGCCTGCCAGGCGTCGATTCCCGTGCCCGCGATGATCGCGATCATGCAGCGCACGCTCTCGGGGGAAACTCCTTCGAGGCCGTTCGACAGCACCATGGCGAACTGCGCCTGCGTCGGCGGGTTGTCGACGGCAGACGACTCCGCGACCTCAAGGTCCTTGTGCGCGATTCCGAGCGCCGCGTAGAGCGCGGTCAGCTCGGCTGCACGCGCGGTCATGTAGGTGAGGCCGAAGAAGGGGGCCGCCCTCCGCGGGTCGAGGGCGATCGCGCGCCGCGTGCCGAAGATGTCCGACATGCGCCACTGCGACTTCACCGACTGGGCTCGGGCCTTGATGAGCTCGGCGACGATGCGGGCGAAGGCCTCGCATTCGTCCGGCGAGTCTCGCACCTGCTTCACGCACTGCAGCGTGAGTTCGTCGCGGAAGGCGGGGGAGAGGTCGGGCCAAACGGCTTCGAGCATTGGACACTCCGAACTGGTTCTCAAGGGCGAGAGGACGCGATCTCTGAAACAGCTTGTCGCGTCGCGTGCGGAGAGCATACTGCGCCCGCCGACGAGGCGACAGGGCTACTCGGCGGTCCCTGGCTCCCGCGCCTTGTCCTTGAAGAACTCCCACACGCGCTCCGCGCCGTTGAAGGAGCCGATCGGCGTGTTCTCGCCGCGCCGCACGCGCGTCCCAGGCCAACCGTGCCCGCCCGCGCTGTCGACCACGAACTCCGTCACCGCGCCACCATCCGTCGCCGCGTAGGTGGTTGTCGTGACTGTGCCCTCTGTCTGCGTCACAGGCTCTGTGCTCGACTTGTTGACCCGCTTCCAGAAGTGCACGACTTCAGTCAGCGGCTTGAAGGGCGTCGCCTGCGCGGCACGGACGACGCGGTTTCGACTCATGCCTCCTTCGAGCGGAACCTCCTCGTCCTTCGCGCCGTTGATGATCAGGATCGGCAGCGGAACCCCAGGCACCGTGTCGAAGGTGAACATGCTTGCGATGACGGGCGCTATCGCCGCCAGACGCTCAGGACGCGCGACCGCGTACACGAAGGTCATCATGCCGCCGTTCGAGCCGCCCGTCATGTAGATGCGCGATGGCTCCGCGCCGTGGTCGCGAATGAGCGCGTCGATCAGTGCATCGAAGTAGGCGATGTCGTCCGCGTCGCGCACCTGCCGCCGCAGGAGATGCCCCGTGTTCCACGCGTGGCGGTCGTCTCCGAACTCAGTTCCCTCGGCGTAGACGACCATGAACCCATTCGCGCGCGCGACGGCGTCGAAACCTGAGCTCGCGCGCATTCGTTCGGCACTTCCGCTGCCGCCGTGGAGCACGATGACAGCGGGGCGCTTGGCATCGTCGGTCGGTGCGTTCGCGAGGATCGCGTTGCGATCGACGCCCTTGATGCTGAGCTTGATGTCGCCGTTCGCAAGTTTCGCAGCCTGCGGCACTGTGGGCGCTTCGGCCGGCTTCGCTGCTGCGGCGGGCGTCGCGGTTTCGCCGAACGCCTGGCGGTAGAACGCCCAGTGCGCGTCGCCGAGTTCGAGGATCACGGCCATCGGGTCGTGACCGATGCCGGGCAACACGCGCCACTCGTGCGGAATCTTGAGTGACTCGAGGTGCTCGTGGAACGCCATGTTGTTTGCGTATGTCTCGTCGCGATCGCCAACGACCATGCGGACGAGCGACCCCATCGTGATCGCGTCTGCGTTCGCCTTCGCGAGCATTCGCGGGCTGACCTCGAGGAATCGCTCCTGCGAGCCGCCGTAGACCCGCGCGAGCAGCTCCTCTGCCTGCACCTTGCTCGCGCGCGGCGTCGTCGTCAGTGTCTCCTGCATCGGACCCGCGCCCATGATCGAGACCGCGCGGAACATCTCGGGGTACTTGAAGCCGAGGCGCGCCGCGCCGTAGCCGCCCATGCTGAAGCCGTCGAGTAGACGCCCGTCTCGCGTGGCAATCGTGCGATAGGTCGCGTCGATGTGCGGGACGAGATCCTTGATGATCATCGACTCAACTGGAGCCGTGCCGCTCGACCAGTCGACATACATTCCCATCTCGAGGCCGTTCACGAACACGACGAGGCAGGGCGGCGTCTTGCCTGCCTCGATTGACGCGTCGAGGTGCTTCGCAAGCGCAGGGATTCCCGGCAGCCCGCCACCCGAGCCGTGCAGCCAGTAGACGACGGGGAAGCGCCGCTCGGCGTCGCGCTCGTACGCGGCGGGGGTGTAGAGGTGGTAGCTGACCTTGGTCTTGGCCGCCGCGCTGTCGAAAGTCTGGAATGAAACGCGCGGCGCCTTGATTGCGCGCGTGATCCACTCGACAGGTTGCGGCGCTGCCGACGCTGGAGCGGCTGGCGTCTGGGCGAGGGCGGCTCGCCCGCCGAGTGCCGATGCGATCAGGAGCAGGGTGGCGATCAGGGCTCGGGTTGCGGTCATGGCGCTCATATCGGCAGAACGCAGCGCCCTTCCGCGCATTGCCGACGGCGCTGACCCTTCGTGTACGATCCCGCGCGCCATGCACGACTACCAGCGGCGTTTCGTCGATTTCATGCTCGAGGTCGGTGTCCTGACCTTCGGCGACTTCACCACCAAGAGCGGCCGCAAGACGCCGTACTTCGTGAATACGGGCAAGTACCGCTCGGGCGTGCAGCTTGCGCAGTTGGGCCGCGCCTACGCCGACGCGATCGAGCGGTCGTTTCCCGACGGTTTCGACTGCCTCTTCGGGCCCGCCTACAAGGGGATCCCGCTCGTCGTCGCGGTCGCGATGGCCTTTGCCGAGCGTGGGCGCGAGGTCGAGTTCTGCTTCAACCGCAAGGAAGCGAAGGACCACGGCGAGGGCGGTCTTCTCGTTGGCCGCAAGCTGAAGGATGGCGACCGCGTGCTCATCGTCGAGGATGTCACGACCGCTGGCACATCGATCCGCGAGACGGTGCCGGTCCTGCGTGCAGCCGCCGACATCAAGCTCGCGGGGCTCGTCGTCTCCGTCGACCGCCAGGAGCGCGCAAGCGACGCGTCGACGCGCACAGCACTCGCCGATGTCGGCGCCGAGTTCGCGATGCCGACGGCGGCGATCGTCACGATCGACGAGGTGATCGAGCATCTTGGGTCGCGCCTCACCGACGCCGATCGCGCGCGCATCGCGGCCTATCGCGCTCAGTACGGAGCCGCGCTCGTATGACGCGCACATGGTCGGCGCTGGCGGTGGCCTCCGCGCTTGCGCTCGCGGGCTGCGTCTCGCAGCAAGAGACGCACGGATCCAGAGCCCGTTCGGAAGGAGCGTTTCCCGCCGACTGGACCGGCCGTTGGACGGGCGCGCTCGCGACGCTCGGCGACTCGAAGCTCGCGCCCGTCACGATGACGCTCGAGATCGAGCCGATTGCAGACGGGCGCTGGTCGTGGACGATCATCTATGAAGGCGAGTTTGGCCGTCAGGTGAGGCCGTACGAACTCGTCGCGGTCGACGCAGCCGCGGGCCAGTTCGTGATCGACGAGAGGAACGGCATCGTCATCCCTATACGCTTCCTCGAAGGCACGCTCTACTCGACCTTCGAAGCGATGGGGAGCCGCATCGAAGTGCGCGAGACACTCCTCGGCAGCGGTGACCGCGCCACGATCGAAGTCGAGATGGCGACGATCTCCGTCGCGGAGTCGAGCGTCACAGGCGGAAACGCCGAGCAGTCGGTCCCAGAGGTGCGCAGTTGGACTCCGCGCACCGTGCAGCGCGGGCGGATTGCGCGGCAGCCGCAAGGCCAATGAAGAACCGCCCCCGCGAGTGCGACTCGCAGGGGCGGTGATTGTCTTTCGGCAGCCGCTGCAGGCGGTCGCAGAGGGGTGTGTCTGAGCTGAATCAGCGGCGACGGCGCGAGCCGAGGAGGCCCGCTGCGCCGAGGAGCGCGAAGGCACCGGGAGCGGGGACCACATTCGAGACTGTGATCGCGCTCGTGCCGGTCGAGAAGGCGCCATAGTTGCCGTTGCGCTGGACGGCGTAGGGGTTCCACGCCGTTCCGGGCGTCGAGTTGATCCACTGGTCGAACGCCATTCCAGCGAAGTCGGCGCCAGAAGCAGTGCTCGTCGTCACCAGAAGTCCGAAGTACTGGGCATTCGCCAGCGCGTCGCCGAACGAAGCGCCACCTTGCGGCCACGCGGGGAAGCTCTCGAAGTTGGCTGCGTCCAGCGACACGCCGAAGGCGGTGGTGCCGCCAGCACGAACTGCGTTCAAGTCGATGCGGTTGGCCGCGTTGGAGAGCCAGATGTTGAGGGAGCCGCCCGCGTCCTGGTACATCACATACCAAGCCAGCGACACCCCCGAAGTCGAGGTGGTCAGCGAGTCGCCCATCAGATAGCCAGCGTCCTGCTTGCCGGTCACCCGCTGCAGTTCGTCGCCGGTGACCGACACGCTGGCAGAGAGGCTCGTCAGGCCGCTCGCGCCGAGGCTGAATCCCGCCGAGCCATAGGAGAAGTAGGTGGCGCGGGCGTCGGCGTTCGTGGTCACGGTCTGCGAGAGCACGCCACCCGAGCCGTTTCCAGCAAAGTTGCCGAACGATTCGTAGAAGTAGCCCCCGGCGTTCACGAGTCCAGAGCTGTACGCAGAGCCATTGTTCGCGGTGGCCATCTGAACAGCGCCACCAACCGCCGCCATCGCCGTCACGCACGCCATCGAGAGGGAAAATCGCATATCCAAACCCCGGGGCCTTGCCCCCAAAAGCTGCCACACACACTGGTGTATCAGCCAGACTCTGCCGAAAGCGCCGGCACACGCCCTTTGGCTGCCATCCACCACGGTCGGCAGGCCTGTCCCTGCTGCAATCGGCGCGTTGCGCCGACTCGTTGCAGCGGTCTCCGCCGAGAGAAGCGCAGTTTCCGTCAATGGCCTGTCACTCGCTGCGAAAGATCGGCAAAGATTTCTTCAACTGTTCAACGAAGAACCGTAATTAGAAGGTCTCGTGCCGCGCCCCGTGGTGTCCGCGACGCCACGCTTGCGGCGCAAAGATCACCTGCGCGACATCGGGGTATCGGCGTGGGGCTCGGCGGGCAGATAGATGCGGAACTCGGTTCCGCGCCCCGCGGCACTCGATACCTTCAGGTGGCCGCGTGCGGCGTGAACGATGGTCTTGACGGTCGAGAGCCCGAGCCCCGTGCCTTGACCGCGGGGCTTGGTGGTGAAGAAGGGCTCGAACGCGTGCGCCAGCACTTCGTCCGACATGCCTTCGCCCTCGTCGTGCACGCGGATCATCGTCCAGAGCCCGTCGGGAATTCCATCGACGCACGCCGGCCGTTCGCTCGCGCCGAGCGAGCGAACCTCGAACACGACCTCGCCGCCCGTGGGCATGGCGTCGCGGGCATTGACCGCAAGATTCAGCGCCACCTGCGTGAACTCGGTCGGATCGACGCGCACAGGCGCGACCGCATGGGGCGGTTCCGCAGCGGCGATGCGCAGCCGCGCCTCCCCTCGGAGCGCCTGTCGAAGCAGCGCCTCCTCCTGATGGAGCAGCTTGAGCGCGCAGACGACTCGGGGAGCGCTTGGCTGCCTCCTGCTGAAGTCGAGCAGTCGTCGCGTCAGTCCGCCCGCGCGTGCGAGCGCCTGGTCGATCATGGCGCCATAGCTCTGCGCGGCGGGAGTCTGCGCCCCGAGCGCCTGCAGTTCCTCCTCGAGAAGCTGCTTCGCACCGCCGATGACGATCAGGAAGTTGTTGAGGTCATGGGCCACGCTGCTCGCCATGCGCCCAAGCGCCTCGAGCTTCTGGTTCTCGCGCAGAAGAGACTCGCGGTTCTGGCGGTGGATCGCCGCGCCAAGCAGCAGGGCGGCGATGCGCAGGGTGTCTACCTCGACGCGCTCCCATGACTGAATCGCCGCGCACGCGTCGAAGCCCATGAAGCCCCACCAGCGGCTGCCCTCGAAGATCGGCTGGACGAGGATCGACTTGATCTCCTGCAGCTCGAGGATCGGGCGCTCGCTCTCGGGGAAGTCGTCGACATCGCCGAAGACGGGCTGGCCCGCGCGGAGAACCTCGCCCCAGCGGCTGAAGCCCGCGTCGAGCGGGATCTGCTGTAGGCTGGGATTGTCGATCTGCGGAGTCACGCCTGGCGCGCACCACTCGAACCGCTGGCTCACGACATCGATGCCGTCGCGCCTCTCGACCTCGAAGACATACACCCGGCTGACGCTGGTCGCCTCGCCCAGGATCCTGAGCGCGTCGGGAACGAGCGTCTCCCAAGGCTGCGGCTGGCTCAGGCGCTCGGAGGCCTGCGTGACACCCGCGAGCACGGCGTCTCTGCGCGCGAGTTTCGCTTCGGTGCTGCGGGGGGGATCATCCACGGAAGCAGCGTAGCCGCCAACGGCATGGCGCGGAGCGCCGCGCGAGTCACTCGCGCCTCAGGAGCGCATACTCGAACGCCTGCGGCTTGCCCCACGGCGTGGTGTGCGACGCGCGGGCGCTTCGCGCCAGCGTGAATGCGGACGCGAACTCGGCGGCGAGCGACTCCGCGTCGGCGCGGCGCACAGGAAGTCCGCTGCAGCGCTCGGGCCCGTCGGGAGCAAAGCCCGCCACGATCGCGAAGCCGCCAGGCACGACGCCTCGCGCGGCGATCTCCGCATAGCGACGCCGATCCGCGTCGTCGGTGAGGAAGTGGAGGCAGGCGCGGTCGTGCCAGAGTTCAAAGGGCCCGAGCGCCGCATGATCGAGGATGTTTCCCTCTATCCACGCGACCCGTGCCGCGTCCGCGCCGAGCCTGGCCCTTCCGCGTTCGAGCGCCGCGAGGGAGAGATCAAGCACCGTGACCGATTCGACCCCGAGTTGCAGGAGTTCCCCCGCGAAGGACGACTGCCCGCCGCCGATGTCGATGGCGGAGCGCGGCATGCGTGGCAGGCTTCGCACGATCTCGAGCGACCACGCGGGCCGATCCTCGAACCAGCTCAGCTCGGCGTCGTGCTTCGAGAGGTAGACCGATTGCCAGTGTTCGCGCGTCATGGCCTCACAGCCGCCCCTTCAGCATGCCCTTCCAGTAGAGCAACGGGAGCACATGCCGCTTCAGCATGTACATGCTCCATCGCTCCTTGCTCTGGTCGAACGGAAAGCTCTCCTGCGGCTTCAGGTCGTAGTCGAATTCCGCGAGGATGAGCGAGCCGTAGCCCGTGACGAGCGGGCACGAGGTGTAGCCGTCGTACCGAGCGCTCGGCTCGCGGCCCGCGAGGACATCAAGGATGTTCGTCGCGACCACGGGCGCCTGCTTGCGGATCGCTGCGCCCGTCTTGCTCGTGGGAAGGTTCGAGCAATCGCCGAGTGCGAAGACATCAAGGTGGCGCACATGCCTGCAGGTGTGCTTGTCGACCTCGACCCATCCGGTCGACGCAGCGAGCGGGCTCCGCTTGATGAAGTCTGGCGCCGACATCGGCGGAGTCACATGGAGGAGGTCGAACCTCTGCACGACCTCGGTGTTTGTCGCAAGATCGTCGAAGACCGCCTCGCGTGCGTCGACGCGCACCTCCTTCAGGCTGTGCGTGAAGTGAGGTGCCTCGATCTCCTTGCGCTTGATCACATCGAGGAGCGCCTTCGCGTAGGGTTCCACCTTGAAGATCGCGGTTTCGCCCGAGTAGAAGTGAATGCGCGCACGGTCTCGCACGCCTTGTCGCCGGAACGCGTCGTCTGCGAGATACATGATCTTCTGCGGGGCACCTCCGCACTTGATCGGCGTGGCAGGGTGGGTGAAGACTGCGTCACCGCCCTCGAACGAGCGAATCGCCTCCCAGGTCGAGTTCACCGTCTCGAACGCGTAGTTCGAGCAGATCCCGTTCCTGCCGATGTTGCCTTCGAGCCCCTTGACCTTGCCCCAGTCAAGCTGCAGCCCCGCACCGACCACGAGGATGTCGTACGGCAGGCGTCGCTTGGCCGCCGTCTCCACGACGCGGCCGTCGGGGTCGAACTCGGTGACCGCCTCGCGCACCCACTCGACGCCCGCGGGAATCAGGTCGGCCTCGCGCCTGCGCGCGGCTTCGCGCGGCAGCACACCCGCGCCAACGAGCGTCCAGAGCGGCTGGTAGTCGTGCGTCTCGCTCGGATCGACGACCTGGATGCGGAGATTCGCGCCGCTCCTTGCAAGCCGAGCGGCGACGGAGATCCCCGCGGAGCCGCCGCCGACGATGACGACGGTGCGGGCGGACGATGGGCTTGCTGCGTGCGGCATGGGATTCCTAGGGTTGCGAGCGTCATTGGAGCGGGGCCGACGGGGTCTGGTTCCCATTCGAGGGCGGGCCGATCCGAAATCTGGAAGAATGTATCCGCGATTGGGAACGCGCCGAGGCGTTCCGGCCTCTCAATGCCTGCCCGCGTGCTTTCCTGCGCGCGGCATTCCAGTCATCCGCCTTCCAGAAGGGAGTTCGCCATGTTCCTCCGCATGATCTACGACGAGAAGCTCGCAGCAGCCGCCTACCTGATCGGTTGCCAGCGCACGGGCGAGGCGATCGTGGTCGACCCCGAGCGCGATGTCGACCGCTACGAGAAGCTCGCCGCCGCCAACGGTCTCAGGATCGTCGCCGTCGCGGAGACGCACATCCACGCCGACTTCGTCTCAGGCGGTCGCGAGCTCGCAGAGAAGGGCGCCACCGTGTATATCTCCGACGAGGGCGACGCGGACTGGAAGTACCAGTGGCTCGACAGGAAGTCGGGCGGTGGCAGCTACAAGCATCGGCTCCTGAGGGATGGCGACACTTTCATGATCGGGAACATCGAGTTCAAGGCGATCCACACGCCTGGACACACTCCCGAGCACCTCTCCTTCATGGTCACCGACCGCGGTGGCGGAGCAGACAGGCCGATGGGCGTCTTGACGGGCGATTTCGTCTTCGTGGGCGACCTTGGCCGCCCCGATCTGCTCGAGTCCGCTGCGGGCCTACAAGGCAAGGCCGACCCGTCCGCGCATCGCCTCTACGCAACAGTGCAGAAGTTCATGCAGTGGCCAGACTACCTGCAGATCTGGCCAGCGCACGGCGCAGGCAGCGCGTGCGGCAAGGCGCTCGGCGCTGTGCCGACGACGACGGTCGGCTATGAGAAGATGTTCAATGCGTCGGTCCTCGCGGCAAAGTCCGAGCAGGGCTTCGTCGACTTCATCCTCGACGCGCAGCCTGAGCCGCCGCTCTACTTCGCGCGGATGAAGCGCGACAACAAGATCGGCCCGAAGGTGCTCGGCTGCATTCCACAGCCGAAGAAGCTCTCGGTCGATGAACTGAAGGCGATCGACGGCGCCAGGACCGCGATCGTCGACACGCGCCCGTGGGCCGCTTTCAAGGCTGGGCATGTGCCAGGTGCGCTGCACCTTCCGCTGAACAACAGCTTCAGCACGGATGGCGGTTCGCTGATCGGCGAGCACGAGCCCATCGTGGTCATCGCGGATGGTTCGCGCGTCGACGAAGCGGTGCGCGACCTGGTCCGCGTCGGCTACGACAACTTCGCCGGCTGGTTCGACCCGAGCGAGATCGACGCCTATCGCGCCGCAGGGGGAGCGCTCGTCGGCGTGGTCGAGAAGTCTGTCGGCGAGGCTCGCGCCATGCTCGACGCAGCGAAGCCGTTCGTCCTCGATGTGCGCCGCGCGACGGAGTTCAAGGAAGGCCACATCGAGGGCGCCACGAACATCGCGCACACGCGGCTGTTGTCGCGGCTTGCGGAAGTTCCGAAGGATCGACACATCCTCGTCAACTGCCGAAGCGGCGCCCGCTCCGCGCGCGCGTGCTCGCTGCTTCTCAAGCACGGGTACCACTGCGCGAATCTCGCGGGCGGCATGCTCGCATGGGAGCAAGGGCGCGAACTTGTCCAGCGGTGATCCAGGCCGTCATGTGCGCAAGGAGCCGCTGTGATCTGGGCATGGCTCGGCGCAGCAGCTGTCGGGCTCTCGCTTGGGCTTCTCGGTTCGGGCGGCGCGATCCTGACCATGCCGATTCTCGTCTATCTCGTCGGACACGATGAGAAGAGCGCGATCGCCGAGTCGCTCGCGATCGTCGGTGCGATTGCGGTCGTCGGTGTGCTGCGTGCAGCGCAACAGAGACGCGTCGACTTTCGGAGCGCGCTCCTTCTCGCGGGGCCGGGCATCGTCGGCACATCTCTCGGTGCGAATCTCTCGATTCACATCCCGGGAGCCGTCCAGCTGGTCATGTTGGCCGCGCTCATGCTGACTGCATCCGCGCTCATGTTCCGAAACGGCGCGCGACCCAAGGTCGACGCGCAAGGTCTGGATGACGCCGGCACTCTCTCGCCACCTCGGCCCGCGCGCCTCTGGGTCGTGATCCTGCAGGGTCTTGGCCTCGGCCTCGCGACGGGGCTCGTGGGCGTCGGCGGGGGGTTCTTGATCGTGCCCGTCCTCGTGCTGCTGCGCGGGCTGCAGATGCCGACCGCGATCGGCACGAGCCTCGCCATCATCGCCGTGAACAGTTCCGTCGGATTCGCGCAGTATCTCTGGCTTCTCCGCGGGGCCGCTGGTCCCGAAGGAGAGGTCTTCCACATCGACTGGTCGATCGTCGGCGCGTTCTCGGGGCTCGGCATCGTGGGAAGCCTCGTCGGGAACTTCCTCGCGGGCCGCATCTACCAGCGAACCCTGAAGCGGATTTTCGCGGTGTTTCTGGTCGTGATGGCTGGGTACATCCTCGTCAGGCAGGCTCCGAGGGTGTTTCCCCATGCCTTCGGACAGGCGCAGGCGGAACTCTCCTCGGTTTCCAGGGCGGCATTCGGAACCGACCGCATGCCTGCGCCCTCAAAGGCGCCGTCGCCCCTCGTCGCCGCGCGCTTCGGAGGCATAGGCTGATCTCTCTCCCTGAAAGGACCTCGACCATGCAGAGCACCGCCACCGCAGAGTCATCCGCATCGACCGTTCCAGGATCGGCCTTCGTCGAGATCGCCCCGCGCGACTTGCAGGCGCGCGTCGCGCGCGGCGAGCTCGTGCTCGTCGATGTGCGCGAGCCCGACGAGCATGCGCGCGAGCGGATCGCCGGCGCGCGGCTTCTGCCGCTCTCGCGCTTCAACGCCGACACGGCGGCGTCGTGGGTGGCGCCTGGGCAGGGCGTCGCGTTCCACTGCCGCGGCGGGCGGCGTTCGCTCGACGCGTGCAGGATGGCTGCGTCGCTTGCCGCGCGCGGCGTCATCGTCCACAACATGACTGGTGGCATCGACGCGTGGAAGAAGGACGCGCTCCCCGTCGAACTCGACACGAAGGTCTCGGGCATCAGCATCATGCGCCAGGTTCAGCTTGTCGTCGGCGTGCTCGCGCTCACGGGCAGCGCGCTCGCGTGGTTCGTCGATCCGCGCTTCGTCGCGATCCCGGCATTCCTCGGCGCGGGCCTGACCTTCGCGGGCGCGACGGGAACCTGCGCGCTTGCATCGATCCTCGGCGCGATGCCGTGGAACCGCGCCGCGGGCGGTGCGAAGTCGTGCTCGACGGGCACCTGCGGCTGAACGATTCCAATCAACAGCATCAAACCGGAGGTGCACAGTGCACAAGGACGCAGCGACTTTCTACGAAGAATGGCCGGCCCGCATGAACGCAATGAAGGCTGCGCCCGGCGGCGCAGACATCGGCCGGGCGTTCGGCCCGTTCTTCCAAGGGCTGATGAAGGACACGACCGCAGAGGGCGGGCTTTCGGTGAAGCAGAAGGAGCTCATCGCGCTCGGGATCGGCGTCGCGAGCCGCTGCGAGCCGTGCATCTACGCGCATGTCGAGAAGTGCCTGAAGGCAGGCGCTTCGCCGCGCGAGGTGATGGATGCAGCGGGAGTCGCGGTGATGATGGGCGGCGGACCCGTCTACACCTACGCTCCGATCGTCGCGGAGGCGATCGCCCAGTGCGAGAAGCTGGCGCAGGTTCACTGATTGGTCGGAGTGTTCCCACGAGGGTCGATGGCCATGGACTTGAATCGCGTGCGTTTCGTCGCCTTTGCGGCTGGCTCGATGATGTTCCTCGGCTGCGCGCCGCACGCCGAGAGCGAGCAGCGCGCGGAGGCCGCGACGGCGATCGCAGAGGAGCCGCCCGTTGGCTCGCGCGCGCGCGACCGCGGCGTCTGGATCCAGCTGCTCTCCGATCACGCGAAGATCAGGCGCACGGTCGTCCATCGCGAGGAGGGCGGCCTCGGCATCGTCGAGGCGGTCACCGAGAGCGATGACCCCGCGGTCGCCGCGCGCATCATCGACCACGCCCTGGCGATGCAGGAACGCATGAAGTCGGGTGCGCGCGTGCGCGCGTGGGATCCCGTCTTCCGCGAGCTCTTCGATCGGCATGACCTGGTCCAGATCGAAGTCACGCCAACAGCGAAGGGCGTGCGCATCGTCGAGTCGAGCCGCGACCCCGAGGCGATCGCGCTCCTGCGCGCGCATGCGATCGGCGTGAGCGAGTTCGTGCGGCATGGCCACGACGCGGGAGGGCGTGAGACTGCGCCGTTCGCAGTCGGCGCGCCGCTTCCGCCGCCAGAGGTCGCGATCGGTGGTGTTTCACATCGGTTCCTGCTCTCGCAGCCGAGCGAGGCGCAACTGGCCGCGCTGAAGGCGGAGGGCGTCGGCCGCGTGGTCAACTTCCGCAGGGCCGACGAACCTGGCACCTATGACGAGGCGTCCGTCGCCGAGTCGATCGGTCTCGGCTATGCGGGCATGCCGTACAAGGATGCCGCTGAACTCACCGATGCGCTGCTTACGGCGTCTCGCGAGGCGTTCCGCACCGCCGAGAATGACGGTGCTGTGCTCGCGCTCCACTGCCGCACGGGGAACCGCGTTGGTCCTGGCTGGGCCATGCATCGCGCCCTCGACAAGGGCGATTCGCTCGAGGACGCGATCGTGGCCGCGAAGGCCGTGGGCCTGGTCGACCCGCTCTACGAGAGCATCACGCGTGACGCGATCCGCCGCGCGAAGGCGGAGGGTGGGGGCGCCGCCGTGAAGTGGGCGGCGATCGACGCGCCGCGCTCGAAGGCCGAGAAGGCGCAGAAGACGCTCGCGGAGGACGCGCGCGCCGAGATGTTCTCGCGGCTCGTCGCTGCGCTCGGCGACGCGATGGCAGCGCCGACCGCTGATGGCTCAGCGGGTGGCCCTGTCGCCGCGATCTCCGTGTGCAAGACGGAGGCGCCACGCATCGCCCAGGCTGTCTCGCGTGAGAAGGGCGTGATGATCGGCCGCACGAGCGATCGTCTGCGCAACACTGCGAACACGGCGCCCGTCTGGGCGGGCGATTTGCTTGCCGCGCGCCCCCAATCCTCGCGATTCGCCGCGAACACCGATGGCTCCCTCGGCGTCACGATGCCGATCACGATCTCCGCGCAGTGCCTCGCGTGCCATGGCGCGCGCGATCGACTCGCTCCTGGCGTCGCAGACGCTCTCGCGAAGCTCTACCCGAAGGACAACGCGACGGGCTACGACGACGGCGATCTTCGCGGCTGGTTCTGGGTCGAGGTGCCCGCGGGCGGGGGCTCAGGCGCTCGGTAGTCAGGCGGGCATCACGCCTCATGCGCGCGCGGCTTGCCGGCGAACAGGGCGCCGCCCTCTTCGGGGCTTCGTGTCGGCGGCGCGTTCGGCCTCCTCTCGCTCGGCGAGTGCCGCGAGGATCTTCCGCCGAAGCGGGTTCGGCATGGAGCCCGCACCAAGCTGCGCACAGGCGTCCTGCACGAGGTCGAGCTCACGGAAGACAGCGCGGCATCGCGCGCAGACCTCCGCCTGCGGCACGGCGAACCCGCGCGCGACGCCGCCGCGATCCATCGCCTCGAGCTTCGCCTTGAGAAGATCGAGGCAGACCTGCTTCTCGAAGATCGGGATCGGCGCCTTCACAAGCGGGCTGCGCGCCGTCATTGCCTTGCGCAACGCGAGCCGCGCGCGATGGAGGCGCGTCTTCACGGTGTTCTCCGCAATCCCGAGCGCGGCCGCAGTGTCCTCGATCGAGAGCCCGAGCACTTCCTTCAGAACAACGGGCATTCGCAGGTGCTCGGGAAGCCGCGCGATCTCCGCTTGGACGCGCGCGATGGCCTCGTTCCGCTGCGACCGATGCGCCGTGTCGTCGGGCGCGACAGCGACTTCCATGACCTTCGTCTCCGACCACGGCATCAGTTGCGAAAGCGCGGGCATGCGGCGGTCGATACCGCCCTTGCGCCTCGCGCGCGACCTACACGCCCGCACCGCGATCGCGTAGAGCCACGTCGCCGGGTCCGACTCGCCGCGAAAGAGATGCCACTTGCGATACGCCTGCAGGAAAACATCCTGAACGACATCCTCAGCGTCCGCGAGGTTCCCGCAGAGGCGACGCGCGAGCGCGTGGATGCGGCCTCCCGCGCGCTCAACGAGCGCTGGGATCGCTTCGGAAGCCGGTGTGGCCGCCGTGAGCGCCGAGTCGTCCGTTGCACGGGAGACCCTCTGGTTCGGTGCGTCGAACATGAAGTGAAGATCGTACCACCCATCCCATCGTGCAGCGTCGCCGCGCCTTGCGCCCTTGTATTCTCAACGATTGGGAACCATTGCTGCCGAGAATGGCTCCAAGTGTCTCCTGTGGTCCCTTCAGGCCGCGCGCACCTCCCGAGCATCCATCCATGGTCGAGCCCAGCGTCTTCTATCCCGTCAACGACTTCGGCCCCGCCATGAAGGGGCTCGTGATCGGCGGGCTTGGCATCTTCCATGTTTTCCTCGCCCAGTTCGCGATTGGCGGGGGCATGCTCATGGCCTACTACCAGTGGCTTGCCATGCGCGGCAAGCTCCCCGAGGCGCGGCAGGTTCTCGACTCCTACTTCCGCTATCTCGTGCTCGTGTCGTTCGTCATCGGCGCCCTCACAGGCGTCGGAATGTGGTTCACGAGCATCCAGATCTCACCGGCCACGATCGGAAAGATGGTCGACACGTTCCACTGGGTCTGGGCGACCGGGTGGATCTTCTTCTGGGTCGAGGTCGTCGCGGGGTACGCCTTCTATCGGTACGGAAAGATTCTCTCCGACCGCGCGAGACTGACGCTGCTTCTCATCTACAGCGTGGCGGGTTTCGGCTCGCTGTTCTGGATCAACGGCATCCTCTCGTGGCAACTCACACCCGGTGAATGGGTCGAGACCGGCAACATCTGGTCGGGCTTCTTCAACGCGACCTTCTGGCCGAGCCTCTTCTATCGCACAGCTGCAGCGATGGTGATCGCGGGGCTCGTTGCGGCGGTGGTCGTCAACACCATGTCCGACGTCACGCGCGAGCAGCGGACTGCGCTGATCAACGCGACCGCGAGGTTCATGCTTGGCGTCGTTGCCATGCCTGTCCTCGGCATCTGGTTTCTCCTCGCCATGCCCGCAGATTCGCGCGAGTGGGTGCTCGGCGGCAGCGTTGCGATGACGCTCTTCCTAAACGCCGCGGTCGGGGCGAGCGTTCTGATCGGTGGATACGCGGTTGTCGGGCTGTGGAAGCAGAAACTCTACATTAACGGCGCGACCGCCACGCTCCTTCTCGCGCTCGCGTTCGGGGCGACGGCAGGGGGCGAATTCGTGCGCGAGGGCGTGCGCAAGCCCTACACGATTCGCGATGTTCTCTTCAGCAACGCCGTGACCCCCGAGCAGGTCGCGCATCTTCGCGAGGTCGGATGCACGACCGATGATCCTTTCCCGCTCCGCGACGCCGATCGATATGCGAACGATCAGCTTCGGACGGGTGCGCTTGTCTTCCGAAGCCAATGCGCAGTGTGCCACACGGTGAGCGGCGTGAACGGCCTCACCCACCTCATGGGCGCATGGTCGGTCGACCAGCAGCGCATGAACGTCGCGAAGCTTCAGCTCACGAAGGGGTTCATGCCGCCGTTCGCGGGAACACCCGCGGAACTCGAGGCGCTGGTGCAGTTCGTCCGTTGGGAAGCGGCGGACCATCCAACCTCATGGGCAGAGAGCGGGGACGCCGCGACCTTCGCTGAGATCAAGGAGTGGCTCGACGAGGCGGGCACGGAGCCCGCGCCCATCGCGCGCCGCGACCGAAGTTCGAACGGAGGCGCAGAGTGACGATGTTTCCCTTCGAGCTTCCTCTTCCAACGATGTGGTATGTCGTTCTCC